>JAPWUQ010000148.1 GCA_028275445.1 Anaerolineae bacterium
GCCCGCATCATCTTTAAGCACGTTATGTCATCTCTGCAGGGCGAACGCTGGGCCGAACTGTGTGCCCCCGGCTTCGACTTCCCCGGGGATATCCTGAAAAGCCCGGAGACCCTGCAGAAGGCATATGAACTCGGCAGGCGTCTGGCGCTCGGTCTGAGCGCTGAAAATGTATAAACGAAAGGGCCAAAGATGGTCATAGTTGGCGAACGCATTCGAAGGCGAAGAAAAGAGCTGGGTTTGACCCTGCGCGAGCTGGGGAAGCGCGCCGGCGTCTCCGCCGGCTTCCTCAGCCGGCTGGAAAATGGGCAGATCTCGCCGTCCCTGGACACCCTGCAGGCTATTGCTACCGCGCTGGACGTGCCGATGTTTTACTTCCTGAACTCGGCTCTTCCTCAGCCGGTGGTGCGGGCCGGCGAACGCCGGCGCCTCACCTTCCCCGATTCTCGCATCGGCTACGAACTGCTCACACCGGAGCTGAACGCCCAGATGATGGCGGTGCTCATCCATGTGGAGCCAGGCGGCCGGCGCATCACCCCACCGCTCTCCAAGCCGAACGAGCAGTGGATGTATGTCCTGCGCGGGCGCATGGAGATCAACGTGGACGGCAACATCTACACGCTGGACGAGGGAGACGCCATCTATTACAACGGCAACCTCCTGCGAGAATTCGCCTGCATCGGCGACCAAGACCTGTACATTATCTGCTGTATCATACCACCAGCATTATAACGAATCCCATATCATGCATGGAGGAACGTTCCAGCAATGAATACCCTGCTCATCGAAGGCGGTATGGTCCTGCCCTGCGACGGAGAATACCGCACGGTCCATCGCCCCGGCTACGTCTTTATCCGCGGGGAGCGCATTGAAGCGGTCGGCGCCGGCCCCGCCCCGGAAGGCCTGCGCGCCGGCGCGGACGAGATCATCAACGCCGCCGGCAAAATCGTGGCACCCGGCTTCGTCAACGCCCATACCCACCTCTTCCAGACCTTTCTGCGCGGATTGGCCGACGATAAACCTCTCCTCGAATGGCTGGAGGCCGCCATCTGGCCCGGCGCGCTAGTGATGAAAGAGGAGGATTTTTATCTGGCCGCTCTGCTGGGCTTTGTCGAAAACCTGAAGTGCGGCGCCACATCCGTCCTGGACCAGGATTACGTCCAGACCTCCCCCCATAATGCGGATGCGATTGCGGAGGCGGCGGCACGCAGCGGTGCACGGGCGTTTCTCGCACGGGGATTTGCGGATCGCGATCCGTATCACCCCGCTTTTCAGGAGACGCCGGAACGGGTGCTCCGCGAGACGGAGCGCCTGGTGAAAAAATGGAATACCGGGCCAGAGTCCATGGTGCGCTTTGAGTTCGGCCCGCTGATCCCCTGGGGCTGCCGGCAGGATACCCTGCAGACCATTGACCGGCTGGCCCATGAGTGGGACATCGGGGTCCACATCCACCTCAGTGAGACCCGCGCCGAGGTGCAGATGTCCATGGATGAGACCGGCATGACGCCGGCGCGCTGGCTCCACCATATCGGCGTCCTGAACGACCGATGGCAGTTGGTCCACGGCGTATGGCTGGACGATGAGGAAATGGACCTCATCGCCAGCGCCGGCGCCCTCATCATCCACTGCCCTGTCAGCAACATGTACCTGGCTTCCGGCAACCCGGCCGTCACTGAATGGCGCCGGCGCGGCATCCCCACCGCCTTGGCCACCGACGGCCCCGGCTCCAACAATTCCCAGGACATGCTGGAGGTGCTGAAGTTCACCGCCTGTCTGCAGAAACTGCGCACCCTGGACGCCATGGCGCTCTTCCCCGAGGATGTGCTGGACATGGCCTACGCCGGCGGCGCCAGAGCGATGTTCCTGGACGGCAAAATCGGCCGGCTGGCACCTGGTGCCCTGGCCGATGTCATCCTGGTGGATGCCATGCGCCCCCACATCGCGCCGGTGCACGTGCCGCAGTCGGCCCTGGTCTACAACGCCAATGGGAACGACGTGGACACGGTCATCGTCGCTGGGAAGGTGCTGATGCGGGAGGGCCGGCTGACCCATCTGGATGAACGCCGGCTGGTGGAGGACTGCCAGCGCGCCGCCGAGGCCATGTTTGCCCGCGCCGGCATCCAGGTGAACGGCCCACCCCGGACAACCCTTCTCTCGCGCTCTCGCACGGCGTCATGAACAAGGAAACATCCGTCGAAATCACCCTGCATATCAACGGCCAACGCATTACCCGCCAGGCGCCGGCGGATATGACCCTGCTTGACTTTCTGCGCCAAGAGTTGGGGGTGGTCAGCGTCAAGAAGGGCTGTGAAACGGGACACTGCGGCGCCTGCACCATCCTGCTCGATGGCCAACCTATCCGTTCCTGCCTTCTGAAGCTCGGTTCCAAACGACTGCAGGACGTCCAGATCGAGACCCTGGAAGGCCTGGCGCCGGCGGGCTATCTGCATCCCCTGCAGGCAGCGTTCATTGAAAGCGGAGCGCTCCAGTGCGGCTATTGTACCCCAGGCATGCTCTTGACCGCCAAGGCACTGCTGATGCACAATCCCCATCCGACCGATGAGGACATCAAAGCCGCGCTGACCCGCAACCACAACCTTTGCCGGTGCACAGGCTACGTGCGGATCATTCGCGCCATCCGCCTGGCCGCCGAACGATTGGCCGCCGGCCAATCGCCCATCCCTATCGCTGAGTTTGTCGCCGGCGATACGGGACAAGAACCCCTCCTGCGGCGGGATGCCGTTGCCCTGGTAACCGGTTCAGCCCCTTTCGCCGATGACATTCGCCTGGATGGGATGCTGTTCGGCGCCCTCGTTTGGAGCCAGTATCCCCACGCAAAGATCATACGATTGGATGACTCTGCCGCCCGCGCAGTGCCAGGTTTTCACCGGCTCATCACCGCCAGGGACATTCCTGGGGAAAATCAGGCCGGCCTGCTGATCGACGATCAGCCGGCCATCCCTGCGGAAAAAGTGCGCTATTTCGGAGAGCCCATCGCCGCCGTCCTCGCAGAAACACCGGAAGCGGCAAGGCAGGCGGCGAAGCTGGTCCGGGTGGAATATGCGCCTCTGCCGGCGGTTTTCACTCCCGAAGAGGCCGCTCGGCCGGATGCGCCGGCCATTCACCCGACCGGCAATCTCCTGCGGCATGTCTCCATGCGCCGCGGTAATGTAGAACACGCCCTGGCGCAGTCCGCAGTGATTGTAGAATACACCTTCACCACCCCGCGCGTCGAACACGGGTTCCTAGAACCCGAGTCCGGGATAGCCTTCCCGTCCCCAGACGGCGGCATTGTGCTCCAAATTGGCTCCCAGGCGGTTTTCAACCAGCGGCGCCGGCTGGCGCGCATCCTTGCCCTGCCGGAGGAAAAGGTTCGCGTGGTCAACCTCCCTACCGGGGGAGCGTTCGGCGGCAAACAGGACCTTCTGCTCCATCCGTTCCTGGCGTTGGGGGCCATGCTGACCGGCCGGCCCGTAAAGATCACCCTGCGGCGGGAGGAATCGCTGTTCGCGCATGTCAAACGCCATCCGGCCATCATGCGGTATCGGGTGGGCGCCGATGAAGCCGGCCGCATCCTCGCTGTGCAGGCAGAGATTACCATTGATACGGGTGCATATGCTTCCGCAGGGGGCGAAGTGCTGGACACCATGATGAGCCTGGCCTGCGGCCCATATTTCGTGCCCAATTACCATCTGGAAGGCTGGGCATGGTACACCAATACCGTGCCCTGCGGGGCAATGCGCGGTTTCGGTGTGAATCAGGTCACGTTTGCGATGGAAAGCTGTATGGACGAACTGGCCCGCCGGCTTGGATTGGGCCCTTTCACCATCCGCCGCCGCAATGCCCTGCATGCCGGCATGGCCACCATCACCGACCAGGTGTTGGAGCCGTGGATGGCAGGCCTCACGGAAACATTACAGGCCGCCGAAGACCAACTGACCCGTCTTCCCATACCCCGCTCGGAAGGGAACCGCCGTATCGGTGTGGGTGTTGCCTCCTGCACGAAGAACTTTGGCTATGGCCTGGAAGCCCCGGAAAGCGCCGGCGCCAGACTGGAACTCCTGGCAGATGGACACCTCCGCCTCTACATGAGCCAGCATGAATTCGGCCAGGCGGCCAAAGCCACGCTCGCCCGCCTGGCGGCGAACGAGCTGGGCATACCCATCCATCACGTCGAGGTCATCTCTGCGGATACTGCCCTGACCCCACCCACGGGTCCCAGCACTGGCTCACGACAGACCTTTCTTTCCGGAAACGCCGTGGTGATGGCCTGTCGCGACCTGAAAGAAGCCCTGGCCGGCCACGCCGCAGAACTTCTGGACACCGAGCCGGCGGCTGTCCGGCTCGCTGGAGACCACGTGGAAGACGCTCGTTCCGGGCGGCGCATCCCCCTCTGCCGGCTTGGCGCGCCGTTCATCATTGAGCGAGAATATATCCCACCCAGAACCCTTCCACTGCCGGCGGAAAGCCGCCTCGGCCAACCGGACTTCGTCTCACGCCCTACGTACTACGGTTATGGCTATGCTACCCATGTGGCGGTGGTCGAAGTGGATATAGAGACCGGGGAAGTGCGCGTGCTGTCCATTATCGCGGTACACGACGTGGGAAAGGCCCTGAACCCAGCCTCTGTGCAGGCCCAGATCGAGGGCGGCATCATGATGGGACTGGGCTATGCGCTCAGCGAGCAGTTCGTAGTGGAAGAGGGAATTCCACGGACGCGCACGTTACAACAATGCGGATTGCCCCTGGCGGAAAAAGTGCCGCAGATCATCTCGGTCGTGCTGGAAAGCCCCCATCCGCTGGGACCGCAGGGTGCCAAGGGGTTGGGCGAACTGCCGCCGCTGGCAACGACGCCGGCCATCATCAACGCCATTCGGGATGCGGTCGGCATCCGCATCACGGACCTGCCCGCCGCTCCCGAACGCGTTCGCGAGGCGCTGAGAAACGGAGCCGGCGCCTAGCCTACTCCTCTGCCGGCCGCAGGTCCTGCACGTTCAACTGCAGGCGCACCTGCCCGTTCCACTCATTCTCCTCCAGATGGAAGGCGATATCCACCCATGCCGGCAGGACATCAGCCAGCGCACCCATGCCGAAAGCGATGGCATCCCACTGGCGCACGCCGTCAGATACCTGCAGTTTCAGGTGGCGGTTATCGGCGCCGACGGTCCGGGCGGAGAGCACCTGCACCCGCCGGCTCGCCAGCAGAGGCGGCTGATTGCCGTAGCCGAACGGCTCAAGCTGACGCATCATCTCCAGCGTCGCCCAGTCGAGCGCCTGTAAGTCCACCACCGCGTCAATGAGCAGGGTTGGCATGAGTTCCTGCCCCTGCAGGTGTCGGCCGGCAATTTCCTCCAATTCGCTCGCCAGCTCCTTCACCCTTGCGGTCTCCACGGTAAAGCCGGCGGCCGCCGCATGGCCGCCGTGCCGCACCAGCAGTCCCTTCTCACTGCACCGGTCCAGCGCCTGCGTGATGTGAAATTCCGGGATACTGCGAGCCGACCCATGGCTCACATCTTGCCCCAGCTCCACCACGATCGCCGGCCGATAATATGTCTCCGCCAGCCGGCCGGCGACCAACCCTACAATGCCCTGCGGCAGTTCCGGATGGGCGAAGAACAGCAGTTCGCCCAGCGATTCCCTCTGCAGTAATTCCGAAAGGGCCAACTGCAGTGCCCAATCGGTGAGCTGTTGGCGCTGGCGGTTAAGCTGGCCCAACTGCCGCGCCAGGCGCGCCGCCTCAACCGGCTCTCGCGCGGAAAGCAGGTTGTAACTCAACATAGCGGAATCCAGCCGGCCGGCGGCGTTCAGCCTCGGCGCCAAAATCCATGAGACCGCTGTGGAGTCCACCTTCGCCGGGTTCAGCCCGGCCTCTCCCACCAGCGCCTGTAGCCCCACGCGCGCCGGCTTCATCAGCCGGCGCAGGCCCTGCGCCACCAGCACGCGGTTCTCCCCCACCAGCGGCACCAGGTCCGCCACTGTCCCCAGCGCCACCAGGTCCAGCAGGTCCGCCTCGGCCAACTGCGGCGGCGCTCCACCAACTGGGCACTGCCGCTCCACCCGCAGCAGTGCCTGCGCCAGCTTATAGGCCACTCCGACGCCGGCCAGCTCCCGAAACCAGTACGGCGAATCCTCGCGGCGCGGGTTGATGCAGGCCAGCGCCGGCGGCAGTACCGCCCCAACATGATGGTGGTCGGTGACGATGATATCCAGCCCCAGGCGCCGGCCGTAGGCCACCTCGTCCACGGAGCGAATGCCGCAGTCCACAGTGATGACCAGGCGGATGCCGGCCTCTGCCAGGGAGCGCAGGGCCTCGCAGTTCAGGCCGTAGCCCTCATCCACGCGGTGCGGGATGTACGGCTGGACCTTCGCTCCCAGGGCCGCGAGCGTCTCCACCAGCACAACCGTGGCCGTGACGCCGTCGGCGTCAAAATCCCCGTACACGGCAATCGGTTCCCGCCGCTTGATGGCCTGACGGATGCGCGCCACCGCCTCGTTCATGCCGGCAAGCTGAAAGGGATTGTCCTGGCGCACGCGGCAGGACAAGAAATCCTCGACATCCTCCAGGGTTGTCAAGCCGCGATTGTACAGCAGTTGGACGATGAGCGGCGGCAGGAAGTCCAGCCGTCGGATGAAATCCATAGGCGCCGGCGGCGCGACCTGCCAGCGCTTGCGCGCCGGCCAGCCCGGTGTGAGGAATACCGAACCGCCTTCCATACCCCGCCTCGATAAAAGGGTCAGCGCGGCACCGCCGGCGCGCCAATGACATCCCACAGCGCCGGCAGTTCCGCGATGGAGTTCAGCACGTAGTCAACCTCGCCTGCATCCGGCATGCGCCGGCGCGGGAGCGATGTAGTGCGCACGAAGATAGTGCGCAGGCCGGCCCCTCTGGCCCCGGCCAGGTCCACGTCCGGGTCATCGGAAACCATCGCCAGCTCCTGGCAGGGAATGCCCATCTCCTCCGCCGGCAGTTGATAGGCCAGCGGCGCCGGCTTGCCCATCACCAGCGCCGGCTGACCGCTGGCATATTCCAGCGCCGCGCACCAGGCCCCCACATCCAGGCGCGGCAGGCCGTCCT
>JAPWUQ010000149.1 GCA_028275445.1 Anaerolineae bacterium
CGCTGTGGCGGACAGATCGGCGTGGAGAGTGTCCCTGGCCAGGGAAGCCGCTTCTACTTCACCCTGCCGCTGGAGCCGGCATAACCCTCTGCCGGCCGCATCAGCCGAACAACCCGGGTGTACATCCCACTTACCCGCGCCCTCAACAGTTCGGCGCGCGCCCGGCGCCAGACCTGCATCGGGTCGCCCTCGGCCGGCGCGGCGCCGGCCGGCCCGTATCTCTGCCGCACGAACATATCCGTCAGGGCGCGCACGCTCCCGCCGGCCGCCGGCGCCCGGCGCGCCAGCACCCCCGCGAACTCGTACGGCGTCCAGGTCGGCTGTGCCCGCACGCCGGCCAGCACCGGCGCGAAGCGCGTCAGCCGCAAATAGGCGCGCTCCGCCGGCGTCAGCCGGCGCGGTTCCATCAGCCGCCAGACCAGCCACAGGATTCCGCCCAGCAGGCCCAGCCCGGCCAGGACGATGCCGGCCTCCGCCCCCGCCCGCGCCGGCGCCGGCAGTCTCCCCACCCCGAACGGTCCCGTCTCCTCGCCCAGCGGGGCTATGTCCGGGCCGAACTTTTCCTCCTCGCTCAGCGGATTGGTCGGCGCGGGGCGCCGGGCCGCCTCAGCGGTCAGCGCCTCAACCCGGCTGGCATAGCGCACGGGCAGGGGTTGGGCCGGCGTCGGCTCAAAGATGATCCAGCCGTACTTTGGGAAGTACAGCTCCGCCCAGGCATGGCCGTTCTTTTCCAGGATGTGATACACCCCGTTCTCATCCGGGGCCCCTACCACATAGCCCTGGACGAAGCGGGCGGGGATGCCGGCGATGCGCGCCAGCACGACCATGGCCGAGGCGTAATAATCGCAGTAGCCCTGGCGCATCATGAAAATAAAGTACTCGACCGCGTCCTCCGTGGGCGGCGGCGCCTCGACCCGTTCATTATAAGGGATGTTGCGCAGGAAGGCCTCAATGGCCAGGGCTTTATCATAATTGTTGGTGTAGCCGCGGGTGAGAAACCGGGCCAGCCAGAGCAGGCGCCGCGGCACATCCTGGGGAAGCTGGAGGTAATACTGCCGCACCCAATCGGGATAATCGGTGCCGGCGGAGCGCAGGCTCTCCTCGTCCGCCACCGAAACCAGCGAGGTCACCCGATAGACATCATCCTCATACAGGCGGTGCTGGGGAAAGGCCATCTGGATGTCGGCCGGCGGCCGCGCTGCCGTGGCCCCCTCGCGCGGCAGATAGAGGAGCTGGGCCTCGGCGGGAATATCCACCTGGTACAGCAGTGGGGCCGCCAGGATGATGCGCATGGCCGGCCAGCGCACCCGCACCACCTGCTCCACTTTCTTGCGCATCTGATACGGCGGCTCTGCCATGGGCGAGGAACGCTCCCCGAGCGGCCCGCGATCGGTATAGGTCGCCGCCCAGCCCCGTCCGCCGTAATAATCGTAGGCCGCCGCCGCCCAGTAGCGCCCCTCCGCCGCCTGGATATCGGCGATGGGCGCGTCGGTCAACTGCACCTCGCCGGCCAGCAGTTTGGTCGGCCCGAAGGTCAGCTCCCGGCCGGTGCCGTAGCGCTGGAGGGAGGCGAACAGCCGGTTCCACTCCTCCTTGACCGTGCGCACCGGCCGCTCCAGACGCTCGCCGAAGCGCGCCAGGGCCTTCACCTGCTGGGCGCCGGGGAGCGTCCAGGCCAGGAACAGGGCCAGGAGGGCGATGACAAGCCCGTCGCGGATGATGTCGAAGCGCGCCTCATCGCCGGCCAGGATGCGTGCCTTCTGCCATTCCCCCTGCCGCTGGTGCAGGCGGTGCCGGATAAGGAGCAGGAGGCACAGCCCCAGGTGGATCATGAAATAGGGCATCAGCTCCGGCGGAGCGTAATAGAGGTTGAACATGAGGCCGGCGGTGGGCGGGAACAAGGCCCACCACAGCCGGCGGTGGCGGAAATACTGCCAGGCGGAGACGTAGCCGACAAGCCAGAGCAGGAGCGTCAGCTCAGCCACGAACACCAGGTTATCATAGCTGGTTCCGCCGCCCAGCAGGACCAGGAGCCAGCGATAGAGCCGCAGGCCAACCTCGATCAGGCGGTCCTGCCACGACAGCTCGGGGGATACCAGGGTGCAGAGCAGGAGGCTGTTGGCAATAAGGCCGACGAAGAGGATATAGCCGTGGGCGGCGCGCGCCGGCCAGCGGCTGATGGCCAGCATGAAGCCGAGCACCACCGCGCCCAGGACCACCCAGGGCAAAATGTGCAGGCCCTCTGCCCAGCGGGCGCCCTGAATGGACCATGTCAAATTGAGATATATCACCAGCAGAAGGACAAGGGACAGGCGGTGTTCGCGCCAGCGCGCCAGCCCTTCCTCATCCGTCACGCGCCACCTCTCTCGCCGGCGCTATAACCCCAGCTCAATGCGGTTGCGGATATAATGCAGGAGATGCTCGCGGGTGATGATGCCCACCATGCGCTCCCCATCCACCACCGGGATCTGGTTGACATTGGCCTCGTCCATGGTGCGCAGGATGTTCAGACCGCTCTGATTGATGTCCACCGACTTGATTTCGGAGGAGGGGGTCATCACCTCCGATACGCGCGTCTCCCGCCAGCGCTCCTTCGGCACGCTCTTAATATGGTGCAGGGTCAGCAGGCCGGCCAAACGGTTGCCGCGCGAGATGAACAGACAGCGCTGGCCGGTGCCCAGCACGAACTCGTCCACCACGGTCTGCAGGTCCGGATCATCCTCGATGGTCGGGCAGAGGGGGCTCATGAGCTGGCGGGCGGTGACGCCGGCAAGCGCCTCCCGCAACAGCAACTGCTGATAGCTCTGCACGGCCGCATTATCCAGGAACCAGCCGATGAACACCAGCCATAACCCGCTCACCCAATCGCCCAGGAAGATGGCCACCAGGAACCCGCTGATGATCATCAGCGTGGCGATGACCCGCCCGATGATGGAGGCAATGCGGGTGGACTGCACGATATCGTTACTGCCCCACCAGATGAGGGAGCGCAGAACGCGCCCGCCGTCGAGGGGGAAGCCGGGGATCAGGTTGAACAGCCCCACCCACAAGTTAATGAGGGCCAGGGTGCGCGCCAGGCCGGCCACGAAGGAGCGCGCCGGCGCCACCAGCGCCACAATCCCCAACAGCAGGGCCAGGAGCAGGGAAGAGGCAGGGCCGGCGGCCGCCATCAACAGTTCATGGCGCGCCTTTCTAGGCTCCTCGCGGATGTTCGCCACGCCGCCGAAGATGAACAGCGTGATGCTGTCCACCGGCACTCCCTGCGCCCGCGACACCAGGCTGTGGGAAAGCTCGTGGATCAACACCGAGGCGAACAACAGGAGCGCGGTCAGGAGGCCGGCCAGCCAGTAGGAGGCCGCCGGCCAGCCCGGGTACTGGCGCGGATAATTCACCGTGGCGAACGAGATGGTGATCAGCGCCACGATAACGAACCACGTGTAGTGAATGAACAGCGGGATGCCGAACAGCTTCCCAACCCGTATGGAACCCCTCATGCCTTCCTCCCATCACATATCGAAGATGCCCGGCTGTGGTTCATCGAGCTGTCGCTCCACGATAAACACCGCCCCACATTCCTGACAGGTGGCCACGTGAAAACTCCGCCGCGTTTCCAGCGAACAGCGGAAATTCAGCTCCAGGAGGTGACTTCCGCAGCGCGGACAGCCCTTGCGGCGCACTTCCCGCTCCACCCGCTTTTCCAGATCTTCCCAGGTCAGGGCCTCGCCGTTGGTCTCAAAGCGGAAGCCGCACTGCTGGCATACCACGAGGATGCGAGGGAGTCCGTTCTCCGTCTCCAACTGGACGCAGACCTCGAGCCGCATGGAGTAACAGCGGGGACAGCCCATTTCACGCAGGCGTTCCTCCACTTGCGCCAGGTTTGCCATCGCCCACCTCCTTGTCCTTGCCGGCCGGCGGCGTTGCCGGCCTCGTCCACCGTATTATCCCCCGCGCCACCCCCTCTTTCCGTACCCATCCTTACGCGGCATCCATCCGCCGGCGCCGAGTGTTTCTACATGTAGCATATTCCAAAATCCCGCGCTTGTCAATGGCCTGCTGTGCAAGAGACGTGCCCCGCTTCACTTGATATGTCGGCAATTGACATTTTCGGCGACCTGTGATATATTATTAATACATCAGCCGAGGGTGTGCCAGCGAAGGCCGGCACCCACAGGGACTCTCCCAATGATCTCACAGACAGAGCGGGCCTACAACATCCTGAAAGCCAAGATTGTCAGCCTGGAATATCCCCCGGGGAAAGTGCTTCGCGAGGCGGAGCTGATCCAGGAGCTGGGCATCGGCCGCACCCCCATTCGAGAGGCCCTGCAGCGTCTGGCGCGCGACGACCTGGTGGTGATCCAACCCCGGCGCGGGATGTACGTCTCGGAAATCAGCGTCACCGACCTCAAACAAATCTTCGAAGCCCGCATCCCCATAGAGACCTGGGCCGCGCGGCTGGCCGCGGAACGCATCACCGACGCCCAGCTCGCCGCCTTGGAAGATGCCATTCGCATGGCAGAGGACCGGCATTCCGCCGATTTTGTGAGCCGGCTCATGGAAAGCGACCGCCTGGTGCACAAGATCATCTCGGAGGCCACCAGCAACAAGTTCCTGATCGACGGTGTGCGCTGGCTCTATGACCTGACAGCGCGCATCTGGCGTCTGGCGCCCGACCCGGCCGCCGGCGCCGATGAGATCCAGTCCCAGCACTGGGAACTGCTCACCGCCCTGCGCAAACGCGATCCCAACCTTGCGTATCAGGTGATGGAACGGCACGTGTTGGACTTTTGGAGCCAGGTGCGGGCCCAGGTGTAGCCGGCCGGCTCCCCCAGGGCGGATTCTTGAGGATTGTGTAGTATATCACAGATATTTTCCTAGCACACTATTACTCGGCAGTACCCGGGCTTGCTCGGAGACCATTTCTGTTTGGAGGGAAGAGTGACCACGATCTTTTTCGCGACGGACGTCCATGGTTCTGACATCTGCTGGAAGAAATTCATCAACGCCGGCAAATTCTACAACGCGGACATCATCATCCTCGGCGGCGACATGACCGGCAAGGCCATCGTGCCCATCGTGCACCAGGGAGGAGACAAATATATTGCCACGCTCCTGGAACAGCAGTTCGAGCTCCACGGCCAGGAGGAAGTGGAGCAGATGATCAAGCAGGTGAAAAGCCGCGGCTATTACCCCTACGTCACCAACCCTGATGAAATCCGCGAGCTGGAACAGCATCCCGAAAAGGTGGACGAGCTGTTCCACCAAGAAGTGCTCAAAACCGTCCGGGCCTGGATGGAATATGCCGACGAAAAGCTCGAGGGCACCGGCATCCGCTGTTACGTCGCCCCAGGCAACGACGACATGTTCGAGATTGACGATATCATCCGCGCCTCCAAGCACGTCCACCTGGCCGAGGGCGAGGTGATCCCGCTGGATGATTACCACGAGATGGTCAGCTCCGGCTGGAGCAACATCACCCCTTGGCATACCTACCGCGAGGAAGAGGAGCCCAAGCTGAAGGAGCGACTGGAGTCTATCGTCAAAAAGCTCAGCAAGCCGGAGACCGCCGTCTTCAACTTCCATGTGCCGCCTTACAACAGCAATCTGGATGAGGCGCCGGAACTGACCCCCGACCTGAAGCCCAAGCTGGGCGGTCGGGCGCTGATCCCCGTGGGCAGTACCGCGGTGCGCGAAATCGTCGAGAAATATCAGCCCCTGCTGGGACTGTTCGGGCACATCCATGAGGGGAAGGGCACGGCCCGTATTGGCCGCACGCTGTGCATCAACCCCGGCAGTATGTACGAGCAAGGCCGGCTCCTGGGCGCCGTTATCACCCTGAACAAGGGCAAGATCAAGTCGTACCTGCTCACCACAGGCTGATGCCGGCGCATATTTCGAGGGTTCGGCGCGTGAGGATTATGCTATAATATGAGTGTGCTTTCCCCAGAAAGGAGGTGATGGCTCGCAGAATACCTTTGTTCGTCCGAAGGGCAGTACCGCGGTCTCCCATTCTTTCGTCATTCCACCACCCTAGGCAGGCTTCGGGAAGGAAAGGAGAGTCGGCAAAATGGAACGACAGCAATCAACCACCCTGTTCGTCCGGGCTGCGACCGGTCTGGTGCGTGCCTGGTCGGTCACCGACGCGTTCATCTACGCCTTCTTCTCGATCAACCTCATCACCCTGGGGCTGTACATCTTCTCCCAGATGTACTACCTCGAGGGCAACCTGATCGGTGCCCTGCTGGTTTCCGGGTTCTTCATCTCGTTCGAGTGTATCGTGTATGCGGCCCTGATCGCGGTGATGCCCCGTGCCGGCGGCGACTATGTCTGGCAGAGCCGCATCCTGGGCGGCGGCGTGGGCTTCATCCTGGCGGTCACCGGCTGGTGGTTCATCCTCTGGTACTGGGTGCCGCTCTACGCCGACATGCTGCGCTTTGAGGTCATCACCCCACTGTTGGCCATCCTGGGCGCGCAGGGGCCGGCGCTGTGGTTCACCGAAACGTCTGAGGGTGGATTCATCAGCGTGGTGATCGTCTGTGCCTTCGTCTTCGTCTACATCGCCATGGGCATGCGCAACTATGCCCGCCTGCAGAAAGCCTGCTTCATCGGCGGCCTCATCGGCTTACTGCTGGTCTTCCTCCTCCTGCTGTTCGGGAACCCGGCGGCGTTCAAGGCCAACCTGGAGGCGCAGGTACCACAGTTGTTCGGCGCTCAGGGTGACGGCCTGTATGAAGCTACCCTGGCCGCCGGCGAAGAGGCCGGCACTGCCCAAACCTGGGGCGGCGGTTGGGCGCTGGCACCCATCTTCTTGGCCATCCCCTACATGGTCTTCTTCAACCTGTGGCCGAACTGGGGTGCCACCCTCTACGGTGAAGTGCGCGGCGCCACCGACTTCAAGCGCAACTTCTACGGCATGTGGTACGCCCTCATCGCCACCACCGCCCTGGGCATCGTGCTCTTCGTGCTCATCAACAAGACCATCTCCTGGGACTTCTACATGAAGGCCAACGGCGCCTTCTGGAACTACCGCTGGGGCTACACCGAAACCCCGCCGCCCA
>JAPWUQ010000150.1 GCA_028275445.1 Anaerolineae bacterium
TGCTCCCGGGGCTGGGGGATATCCTCTTCAGCATCATCCTGTTGAACATTGGGCTGGCCATCTTCAACCTGATCCCCATCGCCCCGCTGGACGGGTTCAGCGTGGCCCTGGGGCTCCTGCCCCGCCGTTGGGCACTGCAGTACGCCCGGCTGGAGCAGTACGGCCCTATTATCCTGGTGGGATTGTTCGCCGCCGGCTGGATCCTGCCCATTGACCCATTGGGCATGCTGATGCGGCCGGTGTTCTCTTTCTTCCTGAAACTGTTCCTGGGTTTCTGACCCATGGGTGCAGTCTATCGGGTATCGCAGTTCCTGCGGGCGCTGAAGGCGCGGCTCTCGCCGGCGGAGCGCGAATGGGCGCGCTCCCTGCTGACGCCGGCCGCCGCCGAGCTGTTCGAGGGACTGCCGCGTCAGGACCAGCGCCACGGCATGGATGTGGCGCTGGCACTGCGGGACGCCGGCGTGGAGGAGCCGGCCGTGCTGGCCGCGGCGCTCCTGCATGACGCTGGCAAGGCCCGCAGCCATCTGACGCTCTTTCACCGCACGGCGGTGGTGCTCCTACAGGCGGGACAGCCGGCCCTGCTCCATGCCCTGGGGGAGGAGGAGCGGCAGGATTGGCGCCGGCCCTTCTGGGTCCATCTCCATCACCCGGAGATCGGCGCAGAGCTGGCCGAGGCCGCCGGCTGTGAGGAGCTGACCGTCTGGCTGATACGCCACCATCACCGGCCGGCGGGAGAGATCCCAGATGCACACCGCCGCGCCTTGCTGGAGCTGTTCCAGCATCTGGACAACTCCCATTAAGGGAAGGAGGGGGTAATGCCTCCCAAAGCACAGATCACCATCATTGGATTGGGCCTCATCGGCACCTCACTGGGCCTGGCGCTGAAGCGGGCCGGCGGCAACTTCGACATTGTCGGCCACGATCGCGAGCCGGAGGTGGCCGCCCGGGCGCGCAAACGGGGCGCCGTGGACCAGACCGCCTGGAACCTGATCGCGGCGGTGGAAAACGCCGATGTCATCCTGCTGGCCATCCCTATCTCCGCCGTCGAAGCGACCCTGGAGGCCATCGCCGGCGACCTGAAAGAGGGGAGCATCATCCTGGATACCTGCACCATCAAGCGGCCAGTGTTGGAATGGGCGGAACGGATTCTGCCGGCCCACGTCTCGTTCATCGGGGGAAACCCGATACCTTACCAGCCCCTGCCGGCGGCCCAGGGTCCCGAGGGAGCCAGCGAGACCCTGTTCGACAAGTCCCTGTTCTGCCTGTGTCCATCGCCGCGCGCCACTGCCGAAGCGGTGCAGTTGGTCGCGGACATGGTCAGCGCGCTGGGCGCACAGCCCTATTTCCTGGACGCCGAGGAGCATGACGGTCTGATCGCCGGCGTGGAGCTTCTGCCGCTGGCGGTGGCCGGCGCGCTGATGGAGTCGGCGGCACGCTCCCCGGGATGGCGCGAGATCACGCGGCTGGCCGGCGAGCGCTTTGCCTCGGCCACCGCCATGGCCATCTCCGATGCGGGAGCCGCCGCCAGCCTATTGATCCATGACGCCGATAACGTCACCCGCTGGGTCAACACCCTCATCCAGACGCTGTACCAGATGCGCTCCGCCCTGGAAGCCCGGGATGAGGGAGCACTGCGCGGCATGTTTGAGGACGCGCTGACCCAGCGCGAGAAATGGATGAAGGAGCGGGTGGTCGGGCCTATCCCCGAGGGGGCCGCACCCGCCCAGGAAGTCCCCAGCTACTGGCAGACCCTGCTGGGAGCCCGTCTGTTCCGCCGCACGGGGGGCGGAAAGAAGAAATAAACCATCCCATATGCCATCATTTGGAAGAGGAGGGAGAACATTGTACAGCATTTCGGTGACGATGCCGGCGTACAATGAAGAGGCCAACATCGGTGCCATGATCGAGGATGCGGTGCGGGTGGTGAGCCAGATCACCGACGACTTCGAGATCATTGTGACCAATGACGGCAGTAAGGACCGCACGGCCGACGTGGTGCGGGAGAAGGCGCAGAAATATCCCCAGGTACGGTTGGTCGAACATCCCACCAACCTGGGATACGGCGCGGCGGTATATGATGGCTTTGCGGCCGCCACCAAAGAGCTGATCTTCTTCACCGACGGCGACCGGCAGTTCGTGCTGGACGAGATCCACAAACTGCTCCCCCATATCGAGCATGCGGATATGGTGGTGGGCTATCGGGCGCCGCGCCGGGACCCCTGGCATCGCGTGCTGTACGGCTGGGGCTGGAGCATGCTGGTGACCCTGCTCTTCGGCTACACTGCCCGCGATATTGACTGCGCCTTTAAGCTGTTCAAGCGCGAGATCATCACCAACATCGGTCCGCAGATCGCCTCGCGCGGGGCGACCTTCAGCGCGGAGTGGCTGGTGCGGACCAAGCGCGCCGGCTACAAAATCGTGGAGGTGCCGGTCACCCATCTGCCGCGCACCGCCGGCTCCCAGACCGGCGCCCGCCTGCACGTCATCAAGCGCGCCTTCAAGGAGCTGGCCCGCTTCCGCTGGAAGCTTTGGCAGGAAGGCAAGCCCAAGAAGTACAAGGCCTGACGCCAGCCCTGTCCCGGCCCCTGGCACGCTGTGAGCGGCCCGCCGGCCGTGCCAACCAGCCCGGCCCTGGCCGCTCTTCTCTTGCCAGCCGGCTCTCGCCCAACCCATCCCCATTCCGGAAAGGGGTATCTGCCTGTATGCAGGATACCGATGCGGCGGCGCGCCCCAGACGGGTGCTGATGATCGCCCCCACCTCTTTCTTCGCCGATTACGGCTGTCATGTGCGCATCTATGAACAGGCGCGCGGCCTGACCGCCCGTGGGCACAAGGTGCTGTTGTGCACCTATCATTCTGGCCGGGATGTGCCGGGCCTATCCATCGTGCGGACGCCGGCGCTTCCCTGGCGCCGGCGCATCGAGATCGGCGCATCGTGGCACCGTCTCCTGCTGGACTTTCTCCTGCTGTGCACGGCCTGGCGGGCGGCGCGCCGGCATCGGCCGGATGTCATCCACGCCTTTCTCCACGAGGGCGCGCTCATTGGGACCCTTATCGCCCGCCTAGCAGGGGTGCCTCTGCTGGCCGACCTGCAAGGGAGCCTCAGCAGTGAGGTGGTGGAGCATGGGACATTTCCCCCCGGGCACCGGGTGCTGGGCCTCCTGCGCCGGCTGGAGAGCTGGGTAGACCGTCAGCCGGCGCGACTGCTGGCCAACACGCATCACACCGCGCGCTGGCTGATGGAGGATTTCGGCATCGCGCCGGCGAAGGTGCGCGTGGTGCCCGACGTGGTGGATACCGAGCGCTTCGCGCCAGGGCGGCTCTCCGCCGAAGAGCGGCAGGGCCGGCGCCAGGCCCTGGGCATCCCACCGGACGGCTTTCTGCTGGTGTATGTCGGTCTGCTGGCACCGTATCAGGGCATTGATTTGCTCCTGCATTCCTTCGCCCAGGTCGCCCAACAGATCGACGCCTATTTGCTGGTCATGGGCTTTCCGCACATGCAGAGATACCAGCGTCAGGCCGAGGCATTAGGGATCGGCCGGCGGGTTACGTTCACCGGCCCGGTCTCGTACTTCGAACTGCCGGCTTGGCTGGCGCTGGGGGACGCGGCGGTCAGCCTCAAGCTGTCGCAGACGGAGGGCAACGTCAAACTGCTGAACTACATGGCGATGGGACTGCCGGTGGTGGCGCTGGATACCCCGGTGGGGCGGGAGTACCTGGGGGAGGCCGGCGTGTTCATCCCTCAGGGGGACAGCCAGGCGCTGGCGGAGGTCGTGTGCCGGCTGGCCAGGGAGCCGGCGGAGCGCTGGGCCGTGGGCCGGCGCCTGCGGGAGCGCGCTGTCGTCGAGTTTCCACTTTCCCGGGCCATTGATGCCATGGAGGCCGCGTACGGGGAGGTTTGCCCCGCCCCTGCCCCTATGCTATAATCCCCTCGCCAGCGCGAAGCCCATCAAGAGGACGGTACAGCGAAAGGTTGACAGACATGGCCGAGCATTCCAGGGAGGAGCGCGATCTTCCGCGCTGGCTGATTGCTCTGCTGTTGGGCCTGCACCTCTGCCTGGGCGTGTTATACAGCGTCATAGTGCCGGCCTGGGAGGCCCATGACGAATGGGCGCATTACAAGTACGCCGAGTATCTGGCCAGGTACCGCACCCTGCCGGCCGGCGATGCCCCCCTCACCGACCTGTTCGGCTATGACCAGTCCACCCAGCCCCCGCTGTATTACATCCTGGCGGCTGTCCCCATCGCGCTGGTGAACCCGACGGATAACATCGCGCCCGTGCCCAACCCATATGCCGCCGCCGGCACAGGACAGACGGGCGTCAACATGGCCGTGCACGACTGGGAGGCGGAGCGCTTCCCCTACCGCGGCACCTACCTGGCCCTGCACCTGGCCCGGCTGATCTCCGTGCTCATCAGCACCGCCGGCGTATGGGTGGTGTACCGGCTGGCGCGGGCGCTGTTCCCCCGCGAGCCGGCCATCATCGGTCTGAGCACCGCTATCGCCGCCTTTCTCCCACAGTACCTCTTCATCGGGGCAGTGGTCACCAACGACATTTTGATCGCCGTGCTGGGCGCGCTGGTCATCTACTACGCCTGCCTGCTGATCGTGGAAGATATCACCCTCCCGCGCCTGCTGGGATTGGGCATCAGCCTGGCCCTAGCCCTGCTGACCAAATACACCGCGCTGGGACTGCTCCCGCTGGTGATCCTGGCCCTGCTGGTCGCGTTCGGGCGTCTCCTGCGCCGGCGCGCCCTGCGTCACGGCCTGCTGGCCCTCGGCGTGCCGCTGTTGAGCGTCCCGGCAGTGGCCGGCTGGTGGTACCTCCGCAACCTGCGGCAGTACGGCTACCTGGTCTCCCGCGACGCCGACGTCCTGAGCCAATTCTGGCGGACGGTTTCGGGGGCGGAGCCCCTGCCCCATGTCACCCTGCCGCAGATAGGCTATGCCGTATGGTACGGCTTTCAGACCTTCTGGGTTTCCTTCGGCTGGGGCAATGTGGGACTGCCCGAACAGGCCTATATCCCCCTGGCTGTCCTGGCCGGCCTGGCGCTGTGCTCCGTGACGGCCTATCTCTTCCGCCGGCAGACCCCCAACCGACTGCGGGCCGTCATCCTCTTACTGGGGTTCGGGTGTCTTTCCCTGGGCTTCCTGCTGTTCTTCCGTGAGCTGATGAAGGGCGAGCCAATCCTGCGGGGGCGCATGATGCTGCCGGCCCTGCCGGCCATCAGCGTCCTCCTTGCGCTGGGCTGGCTCTGGTGGTGGCCGGCGCGGCTCCAGCGCACCGCCGCCGGCGTGCTGGGGATCGGACTGCTGGGGTTCGCGCTGATACTGCCCTTCGCCGTCATCGCGCCGGCCTATGCCGCGCCGGCAGAGGCCAAAGCGCCGTATTTGCCGCCCGATGCCCAGCCGCTGGCCGTGCGCTTCGGCGATTTGGCGGAGCTGTACGCGTACCAGGTGGGGCCGGCCACCGTCCCCAAAGGCCATGCGGTGGGCGTGACGCTGTACTGGAAGGTGCTGGGCACGACATCCGAGAACTACACCCTCGGCGTGTACGCCCTGGGCGCCGAGAACCAGCCCTACGGCCAGGTCCTGCTTTACCCGGGCCGCGGGAACTATGCCACTTCGTTATGGAAACCGGGGACATATTTCCGCGAAGTCCTATGGATCCCCATTGAGTCGGAGCGGCCGGCGCCCTGCCTGGGCCGCATTGCGGTGACGCTGTTCCTCGACGACCCTTCGCTGGCGCATCTGCCGGTGACCGATGCCTCGGGCACCTTCCTGGGCTATGCCGCCATTTTCGGGCGGTTTAAGATCGCGCCGGAGGAGCCGGCGGCGGAGCCGCTTCAGCCGGCGCAGGCGCGTTTCAGCGACGAGATCGCCCTGCTGGGCGTGGAACTGCCGGCCGCGGCCGCCCCGGGCGCCCGGCTGGAAATGCTCCTGCGCTTCCAGGCCCTGCGCCGGCCGGACGCCGACTACATCCTATTCGTCCATCTCCTGGACGAGCAGGGACAATGGGTGGCCGGCGTGGACGGCCCGCCGCTCCTGGGCAACTATCCGACGGGCATATGGGATGCCGGCGAGATCATTGTGGAGCCGCGCACCATCGCTCTGCCGGCGCGCCTGCCGGCCGGCCGCTACCGCATCGGCGTCGGTTGGTACCATCCCGACACTATGCAGAGGCTGAGGGTCACGGACGCGCAGGGCCGCCCGCTCCCCGACGACACATGGCCGGCCGGCACCCTGGAGGTGCAGTCCATCGGTCAGCAGGTGTTCCTCCCGTTGATCCTACAGCAATAATCGGGCACTGTACCCAGCGCATATTATTCGTCAAATGACGAATAATTATCCCGGCGAATTTTCAGGCCGCCCAGGGTGGGAAAGGCGCATAACAAATCACCCGCGGGCGCTATACCCGCGGGTGGTTCGCTGAATACACGACGGTGCGCCGGGTTTAGCGCAGGTAATCCTTGAGCCGGCGGGCGCGCCGGGGATGGCGCAGGCGGTTGAGCGCCTGCACCTCAAGCTGGCGGATGCGCTCGCGCGTCAGTCCAAAGCGCCGGCCGACCTCCTCCAGCGTATGGTAGCGGCCGTCCTGCAGGCCGAAGCGCATTTTCAGGATGCGCATCTCGCGCGGCGGGAGCTGGCTCAGCATTTCGTCCAGAAGCTCCCGCAGGATATTCCGCGCGGCGGCATCCGCCGGCGACAGCATGCTCTGGTCCTCGATGAAATCCCCCAGGGCAGAATCTTCATCCTCCCCCACCGGGGTTTCCAGTGAGACCGGCAGGTCGGCGAGGCGCATCAACTCCTCCACTTTGCGGGCCGGCATATCCAGGGCCTGGGCCAGCTCCTCCGCGGTCGGCTCGCGCCCCATCTCCTGGGCCATCTGGCGGGCGGTGCGGCGGAGCCTGGCAAGCTGTTCGTACATGTGCACCGGCAGGCGGATGGTACGGGATTGGTCCGCAACAGCACGGGCAACCGCCTGCCGTATCCACCAGGTGGCGTAGGTGGAGAACTTATAGCCG
>JAPWUQ010000019.1 GCA_028275445.1 Anaerolineae bacterium
ACGGAGAACGCCGGCCTGCCGGCGGAGATGCGGGAGCTGGCCGGCCGGCTGTTGGCGCTGTGCGGGGCGTCGTAAGGACGGCGCACGGGCTGTCCCCGATTTGACATTTCCCGGAGGAGCGCTATAATGCGCCCGAAAACATCATAACATCAGATGTTATGAAGTTACGCCCATACAGGAGCGCTCCATGCCCATCGCACCCCTGGCACGCGATACCCTGACGGACGGCGTCATCCGCGAGCTTCAGCGCATGATCGCCGCCGGCGAGGTCGAACCCGGCGGCTGGCTCCCGCCCCAACCGGAGCTGGCCCAGCGCTTCGGCGTCGGCCTCTCCACCGTGCGCGAGGCCATCAAGGCGCTGACGCTGGTCGGCCTGCTCATCCCTCAGCCCGGCCGGGGCACGCAGGTCAGCCCGGATGCGCCGGCCATCCTGGACACCTCCACCCTGGTGCGGGCGCGGCTCCAGGAACTCGACGCCATCCAGCTCTGCGAGGCGCGGCAGTTGATCGAGGTGGGACTGAGCGTCCTGGCCGCCCAGCGCGCCACCGCCGAGGACATCGCCGGCATCGAGGCCGCCCTGCGCCGCATGGAGGAGACCCTGCACGACGACCGGGCCTTCGCCGCCGCCGACCTGGAATTCCACCTGGCCGTCGCCCGCGCCGCCCGCAACCGCCTGCTGGAGCGCTTCTACCAGGTCTCGCGCGAACTGCTGGCGGAGACCACCCAGTACCTGGTGGCCCTGCCTCAGGTGAAGGAGCATTCCATCCAGCTCCAGCGGGAGATCCTGCACGCCATTCGGGCCGGCGACCCCGAGGCCGCCCGGCGCGCCGCCGAACGCCATATGGCGTACCTGGGCCAGCTCATCGCCGGCTCCCAGCCATAAGACGCATCGCGCCGTACCAATATCATATCGTACAAGGAGAGAGACATGAACAGAAGCAGTTACGCGCCGTATGTCACCCCGCAGTTCGCCCTGCTGTCCGAGGGTCAGCTCGAGGAGATCCATTTCGCCACGCTGGAGGTCCTGCGCCGCACCGGTGTGCGCTTCCATCACCAGGGCGCGCTGGAGCTTCTGCGCCGGGCCGGCGCCTTCGTGGACGGGAACCTGGTGAAGTTCCCCGCCTCGCTGGTGGAGAGCGCCCTGGCCTCCGCCCCGCGCCGCGTCGTCATGTGCGACCGGCACGGCGAGCCGGCCATGCTGTTGGAGGGCCGGCGCACCTACTTCGGCACCGGCTCCGATACCCTGCGCCTCCTGGACCCCGTCACCGGCGAACGCCGCCCCTGGACCACCCAGGACATCTGCGACTCCTACCGCCTGTGCGACGCCCTGCCCAACATCCATTTCGTGATGTCCAACGGCATCCCCAGCGACGTGCCCGAGGGGATCTCGCTGTACCAGTGGCAGTACTTCCACCTCCTGCAGAACACCACCAAGCCCATCGTCTTCGTGTGCAATGACTACGCCGACGCCGCCAATATCATCGAGATGGCCGGCATCGTGGTGGGCGGCAAAGAGCGACTGCGGGAATGCCCCCTCCTCCTGCTGTATTCGGAGCCCAGTTCGCCGCTCCAGCAGAGCGAGACCGCCATTGACAAGCTCCTGCTGATGGCGGAGACGGCGACGCCTGTGGTGCATTCCCCCGGCCCCATGATGGGCGCCACCGCCCCCATTCACATGGCCGGCGGCCTCGTCATGTCCAACGCCGAGATCCTCAGCGCCCTGGTGGTGCATCAGCTCAAGAACCCCGGCGCGCCCTTCGTGTACGGCGCCGGCCTGCACCATATGGACATGAAGTCCATGCAGATCTGCTACGCCTCGCCGGAGTTCCAGCTCACCAAGGCGGCGGTGGCCGAGCTGGGGCGCTACTACGGCCTGCCGACCTGGGGCTATGCCGGCTGTTCCGACGCCAAGGTCATGGACGAGCAGGCGGCGGCCGAAGCCATGCTCTCCGTCATCATGGCCAAGCTCTCCGGCGCCAACCTGATCCACGACGTGGGCTATATGGAGAGCGGGCTGACGGTTTCCCTGGAGATGATCGTGCTGACCGACGAACTGGTCGCCCTGGCCGACCACCTCATCAAGGGCATCCAGGTGAACGACGAGACGCTGTGCGTGGACGTCCTGCATCAGGTTGGCCCGGGCGGCAATTTCCTGGCCCATCCCTCCACCGTGGCGCACTTCCGCGACTTCTGGTTCCCGAGCCTTTCGGACCGCTACACGTACGAGGATTGGGCGGGGCGCGGCCGGCAGGACATGTTCCAGCGCCTGAACCAGCGGGTGCGCGATATCCTGGCCACGCACCAGCCCGAACCCCTCCCCAAGGAGACGGTCGAGCGGATGCGGGCGGTCATCGCCTGAGCCAATAGACAGGAGGAGAGCATGACCTACGCCTATCTGGGCAAGGGGGATATGCACGGTCGGGTGTTTCGCATCAAGCCGGGGCAGTACATCGCCGGCCATCCCATCGGCATCCTCCATCTGGAGGTCTGGTATCCCCTGCTCCCCGGCAACGTGGTGAACGCCAGCACCTATGACTTTCCGGTGCGTCTGAAGCTGGTGAAGGGGGCCACCCAGGAGCGCATGCTGGGCGGGGACCCGACCCTGTTGGACGACATCATCGCCGCCGGCCGCGAGCTGGAGCAGGAGGGCGTGCGCGCCGTGGTGGGCGCCTGCGGCTACTTCGGCAACTTCCAGCCGCAGGTGGCCGCCGCGCTGGATGTGCCGGTGTTCCTCTCCAGCCTCCTGCAGGTGCCGCTCATCCATCGTGCGCTGAAGCCGGGGCAAAAGGTGGGCATCATGTGCGCGGATTCCCGCTTCCTGCGCCGGCAGACCCTGGAGGCCTGCGGCATCACCCCCGATATCCCCATCGCCGTCGTGGGCCTGGAGGATCAGCCGGAGTTCGGCAAAATCCTGTACAGCAAAGGGGAGTTCGACTACAGCCGGCTGGAACAGGAGGTGGTCTCCTGCGCCCAACGTTTGGTGCGGGAGAATCCGGAGGTGGGCGCTATCCTGCTGGAATGCAGTGACCTGCCTCCCTTCGCCGCGGCGGTGCAGGCGGCGGTGGAGCTTCCGGTGTTTGACTTCATCACCCTCATCCGCTGGGTGTACCACGCGGTGGTGCAGAAGCCGTACGAAGGCATATGCTGAGGCGATCCCAGCGCCTCAGCGGGAGCGGGCCGATGGATGTGGAAGTGTTTGCGCGGCCGCGTTTCGCGGTGCTGTCTCCGTACCAACGCCGGCGCGTCGCCGAAGGCGCCCTGGAAATTCTGGAGCGCACCGGCGTGCACCTGAACCATGCCGGCGCCATCGAACTGCTGGCCGGTGCCGGTGCGCGGGTGGAGCCTGATACCACCCCCGCCGGCACGGCCGGCTACCGCGTGCGCCTGCCGGCCTGGCTGGTCCAGCAGGCGCTGGACTCCGCCCCGCGCCAGGTGGTGATCTATGACCGCCAGGGCCGGCCGGCCATGCGGTTGGGGCAGGGACGCAGTTACTTCGGCGCCAATATGGACGCCCCCATGCTCCTGGACCCGCAGAGCGGGGAACACCGCCCCCAAGAGGAGGCGGACGACGCCCGGCATGCCCGGCTCATTGATGCCCTGCCGCATCTCCGCTTCCTGATGTCCGCCGGCTTCGCCGCCGACCGGCCGGCGCACCTGGCGGATCGGTACGCAGCGCGGCAGGCACTGCTGAATACCAGCAAGCCCGTGCTGGTCATCACCCTGTCGCGTGCCTCGCTGGAAGCCGTGCATGCGATGGCGGCGATCATCGCCGGCGGCCGGGAGGCTCTGCGCCGGCGGCCCTTCCTGCTCCATTACTCCGAACCCATCTCGCCCTTACTGCATCCCGATGAATCCCTCGCCAAACTGCTGTACTGCGCCGAATGGGAGATACCGCTGGTGTATACCCCGTACCTGGCCATGGGCGCCACCGCGCCCTGCAGTCTGGCCGGCGCGCTGAGCCAGGCCTGCGCGGAATCCCTCTCCGGGCTGGTCATCCATCAGTTAGCACACCGCGGCGCCCCCTTCATCTTCGGGGCCATGCCCTCGGTCATGGACATGCACAGCACGGTCTTCTCCTACGGCGCGCCCGAACTGCACCTGCTCCTGGCCGGCATGTCCGAGATGGCGGCGCACTTCGGCCTGCCGAACTTCGGCACCGCCGGCTGTGGCGATGCCTGTACCTTTGACGGTCAGGCCGTCCTGGAGGCCGCCCTGTCCTGCACCTTCGCTGCGCTCAGCGGGGCGGACCTGATTCATGATGCGGGGCTGTTCGGGAGCGCGCAGGTGGTCCTGCCGGCGATGTATCCCGTGGTGGATGAGGTCGCCGGCATGCTGGAGGTGATGCTGGGCGGGATACCCGTGGGAGATGAGGACGCGGCACTCGACCTGATAGACGAGGTCGGGCCTGGCGGCGAGTTCCTGACGCTGGAGCACACCCTGCGGAGCTTTCGCGCCTTCTGGCGGCCGGCCCTGCTGGACCGCAGTGGCTATCAGGCCTGGTCCTTGGCCGGCAAACCAGATTTCGCCGCGCGCGTGCACGCCCGCCTGCGGAACCTGCTGGAGACCCACCAGCCGGCGCCCCTCCCGCCCGAGGTCGTGCGCGAGCTGGACGCCCTAGCGAGAAGCTGGGAAGCAGAGGCTTAGATGACGCCGGCCAGCAAGAGGTAATAATAGGCGCTGGGGATGACGAACAGCAGGCTGTCAATGCGGTCCAGCATCCCCCCGTGGCCGGGGATGAGGTTGCTGGAGTCCTTGGCGCCGACCTGCCGCTTGAACATAGATTCCGCCAAGTCCCCGAACGGCGCCACCGTGGCGATCAATGCCCCGAGGGCCAACCCATGCCAGGGAGAGAGGCCCAACAGCCAGGCCACCGCCGGCGTCAGCACGACGCCCGTCAGCCATCCCCCAACCGCTCCCTCCCATGTCTTCTTCGGGCTGAGGCGGGGCGCCAGAGGCCGCCGGCCCCAGCGCCGGCCGACGAAATAGGCGCCGCTGTCGGTGATCCAGGTGGAGAGCAGGGCCAGCGCCGTCCACCACAGGCCCTGCGGCGCCAGGCGTAAGGCGACGAAGTGCCGGCCCATCCAGCCCAGGTAGAGCGCGCCGGCCAGCGTCGCCAGGGCATCCACGCCGGGCCGCGTTCGCCCGGGCTGGAGCATGTGCCAGACCAGGGCGCCGGCGGTGCACAGGGTGACGACCAGCTCCAGCCAGGGGCGAGCTGACGGAAGGATGGGAGGAAGGACCAGGGCGGCCGCAAGGAGCAGGCCGATGATCTCCTGCGGGGCCAGTTCGGCCTTTCGGAGCAGGCCGTACAGCTCGTGGAGGGCCAAGCCGGCCACGACCAACACGGCGCCGGCGAACCACCAACCGCCCAGATAGAGGAGCACGGCCACGATGGGCAGAAGGACCAGGGCGCTGAGGACGCGGGTGCGCAGCATAGCGATGCTCCGATGAGGTAATTGGGTTATTGGTCGAGCACGCGCCCGTAGCGGCGCTCGCGCTGGCTGTACGCGACCAGCGCCTTATACAGCTCCTCGCGGTCGAAATCCGGCCAGTAGACCGGGGTGGAATAATATTCGGCGTAGGCGCTCTGCCAGATGAGGAAATTGCTCAGCCGCATCTCGCCGGCGGTGCGGATGATGAGGTCCGGGTCCGGCAGGCCGGCGGTGTACAGGTACGAGCTGACCACTTCTTCTGTCACCTGTTCCGGCGTCAGGCCGTCCGCCATCATGCGGCGGATGGCATGGACGATCTCCTGCCGGCCGCCGTAGTTCAGCGCCACGTTGAGGATGATGCGGTCGTTCTCCTTCGTCTGCTCGATGGCGGAGAGCATCTTGTTCTGCAGGTGCTCGGGGATGCGCTCCAGACTGCCGATATGGCGGATCTGTACCCCCTGAGCTTTCAGGCGCTTGGTCTCCCGGTCAATGACCTCGCTGAACAGACGCATCAGGTGATCCACTTCTTCCTGCGGGCGCGACCAGTTTTCCGTCGAGAAAGCATACAGGGTCAGGATTTTCACGCCGAAGTCGACGCAGGCCTCCAGCACGCGCCGGATGTTTTCGGTGCCGGCGCGGTGGCCGGCGACGCGCGGTAAGCCGTGCGCCTTGGCCCAGCGCCCGTTGCCATCCATGATGATGGCCACATGGGTGGGCACACGCGTCAGGGGTTCATATCCTTCTGTCGCCATAGTTCAGGCTCCTTGTCCTTCGGGCAGGCCGGCGAAGAAAAAGGGCGAGGAGATCGCCTGGCGCGAGCCCTCGCCTCACAGGGTTGCATGGGATGCGTACCGAGGAAACCGACCGGCTAAATCTCCAGAATTTCCTTTTCCTTAAGCTTGCCCAGCTCGTCAATGCGGGCGATGAACTGGTCCGTCAGCTCCTGGACCTTATCCCGCCCCTTATGGAAGTCGTCCTCGGAGATGATCTTCTCCTTTTCCAGCTCGCGCAGGTCGTCAATGGCACTGCGGCGGATGTTGCGCACCGCCACGCGCGCCTCTTCCACCCGCTTATTGACGATCTTGACCAGCTCCTGCCGGCGCTCCTCGTTCAACCGCGGGATGACCAGCCGGATGATCTTGCCGTCGTTGTTCGGCGTCAGCCCCAGGTCCGACTTCAGGATAGCTTTCTCGATGGCGGAGAGGATGCTGGCATCCCACGGCCGAATGGTCAACAGCCGCGGCTCCGGCACCGAGATCGTGGCGAGCTGGTTCAACGGGGTCGGGGTGCCGTAATAATCCACTTTGATGCGCTCCACCAGCGCCGGGCTGGCGCGCCCGGTGCGCAGCGCGCGCAGATCTGCCTGAAGCGCCTCCACCGCTTTTTCCATTTTCTCGGTTGCTTCGGCT
This sequence comes from Anaerolineae bacterium, assembly GCA_028275445.1. Lineage (GTDB taxonomy): Bacteria > Chloroflexota > Anaerolineae > JACIWP01 > JACIWP01 > JACIWP01. The sequence continues at coordinate 6,842 of JAPWUQ010000019.1, forward strand.
AATACTTCATCGATCATGGGCGCCTCCTTCCTTGCCGCGTTGGTCGCGGTCCTGCGGCTAGCCGCGACAAATGATGGTGCCCACCGGCTCGCCCAAGACCACTTTCTCCAGGGTGTTCGGCTTCCAGAGATTCACCACCACGATGGGCAGGTCATTGTCCATGCACAGCGAGATTGCGGTGCTGTCCAGCACCCCCACGCGCATGTTCAGCGCCTCGATGTAGCTCAGGCGGTCGAACTTCTTGGCGTTGGGATTGATCATCGGGTCCTCGGCGTACACGCCGTCCACCTTGGTGGCCTTGACCAGCACCTCGGCATTGATCTCCATACCGCGCAGGGCGGCGGCGGTGTCTGTGGTGAAATAGGGGTTGCCGGTGCCGGCCCCAAGGATGACCACCCGCCCCTTCTCCAGATGGCGGATGGCGCGCAGGCGGATGTACGGTTCGGCGATGGCTTTCATCTCGATGGCCGTCTGCACGCGGGTGACCACGCCGGCGCGCTCCAGGGCGTCCTGCAGGGCCAGGGCGTTCATCACCGTCGCCAGCATGCCCATATGGTCGGCGGTCGCCCGCTCCATGCCGTGGGCCAGGCCGTCCTTGCCGCGCCAGAGGTTGCCGGCACCCAACACGATGGCGATCTCCACCTCATGGGCCTCTTTGACGTGCTTGATCATCTGCGCCACTTCATCCGCCCGATGAGGGTCGATGCCGAAGCCGCCCGGGCCGGCAAGGGACTCGCCGCCCAGCTTCAGAATGATCCTGCGGTACTTCACATTGCTCATACGCGCAACCTTTACGCAAGATGGGACTGGCCTGCATAAGCAGGCCAGTCATACCGTACTGAATTGGGGGATTATTCTCCCACCGAAAAGCGCACGAAGCGCCGGACGACGATGTTCTCCCCCATCTTGGCGATGGCCTGGGTGATAAGCTCGCCCACGGTGATGTTGCCGTCCTTGATGAAGGGCTGGTTCAGGAGGCAGGCTTCCTCGTAGAACTTCTGAAGCTTGCCCTCGACGACTTTCTCGATGACCTCCGCCGGCTTGCCCGAATCGGCGAGCTGGGCGCGGTAGATCGCCTTCTCCCGCTCCAGCACCTCGGGCGGAATGTCCTCCGGCCGGATGTACTGCGGGCTGGCGGCCACCACCTGCATCGCCAGGTCATGCGCCAACTGCTGGAATTCGGGCGTGCGGGCGACGAAGTCCGTCTCGCAGTTCAGCTCGACGAGCGCCGCCACGCGGGCGCCGGTGTGCACGTAATGCCCGATAATGCCCTCGTGCGCCTCGCGGTCGGCCTTTTTGGCGGCCTTGGCCACGCCCTTCTCGCGCAGGATTTCCACAGCCTTATTCATATCGCCGCCGGCCTCTTCCAGCGCCTTGCGGCACTCCAGGACGCCGGCACCGGTCATTGCGCGCAGTTGCTTGATGTCTTCGGTCGAAACAGTCACGGTAGTATATCCTCCTGCATTGGCAGTATTATTCTTCCTCTTCCTCGTCCTCCGCCAGCTCGGCGGCGGGGATGTCCTCGTCCTCCCATTCCTCGTCTTCGTCCTCGTCCTCGAACTCGGACTCGCCGCCGAACTCGCCGGCCTTCACCCGGGCCAGCAGGCCAGGCGCCAGATAGCGCTCATCCCCTCCCGCCTCCGGCGCTTCCTCCGCTTCCTCCTCTTCCTCGGCCTCCGCCTGCAGGGTAGCCCGCAGGTTCTGGCCCTCGATCACCGCGTCCGCGATCTTGCCAACGATGAGCTTGATGGCGCGGATGGCGTCGTCGTTGGAGGGGATGCAGATATCAATCGGGTCTGGGTCGCTGTTGGTGTCCACCATCGCGATGATGGGAATGCCCAGACGATTGGCTTCTTTGACCGCCAGCTCCTCGCGGGTGGTATCGGTGATAAAGACGATGTCGGGCAGGCGGTGCATATTGCGCAGGCCGCCCAGCCGGCGCTGGAGCTTGGCGATGAGCCGCTGTTTGGACAGAGCTTCTTTCTTGGTCAGCCGGTTGAACTCGCCGCTGGCCAACTGCTGTTCCATCTCGATGAGCTTGTCAATCCGCCGGCGGATGGTGACCCAGTTCGTCAGGGTGCCGCCCAACCAGCGCTCATTGACGTAGGGCATGCCGCAGCGCTTGGCCTGTTCCTCGATGGTCTCCTGAGCCTGGCGCTTGGTGCCGACAAAGAGGACGATGCCCCCTTTGCTCACGGTATCCCGCACCAGCGCATAGGCCTTCTCCAACTGTGCGACGGTCTGCTGCAGGTCAATGATGTGGATGCCGTTGCGCTCCGTGAAGATGTACGACTTCATCTTCGGATTCCAACGGCGGGTGCGGTGTCCGAAGTGGACGCCGGCTTCGAGCAGTGCTTTCATTGTGACGATAGCCATTTGTTTCTGTTCCTCCTGATAGTCGTTGTACGTCCGCCCAACATCCGCCTGCCCGGGGACCGCCTGACAGAACAATGTCGGGCACATCATTGTGTCCGACCGTACGCCGTCAGCCGGCACGACCCAAACAGTCCGATGGGCGTGCGTGATAAAACTGCATGCGGCAAGTATATCACAGGGGGCATATTCGGGCAAATTTTGCCGACACTTGCGCACCTCGCCGGCCCATGCTACAATACCGCCTAAGCCGGCATCGGCAGAGCGATGATGAGCATGGATAGGGGCGGAGCATGATGATCAAGACCGAGGCGGTATGGACCCACGAGCCGGCGGCCTGGCAGTGGGACGAGAAGGGCCGGCTGATCGCGCAGGCCCGGCCGCAGACCCACTTCTGGCGCAAAACTCGGAGCGGCTTTATCTCCGAGAACGGTCATCTCTACGCCGTCCAGGTGCGCGGCGACTTCATCGCCCAGGTGCGCGTCAGCGGCCGGTTTGAAAGCCCGTATGACCAGGCCGGCCTGATGGTCATGGCCGATGCGGCCACCTGGCTGCGCGCCGGCCTGGAATACATCGAGGGCATCTGCTACCTGACCAGCGTGCTGACCTCCGATTTCTCCGATTGGGCGATCAGCCGGCCCGTTGATAAAAACAGCATCTGGCTGCGTATGGAGCGCGATCGCGACGCAGTGGTCGTGTCCGCCTCCTTGGATGGCAAGCACTATTTCCCCGTGCGGGAATGCCATCTCTCCGATGCGCTGGCTCTGGAGGTCGGCCCTTACCTGGCCTCCCCTATGGGCCGCGGTTTCAGCGCCTCGTTCGAGGAGCTGGAAATTATCCAGCCGCGCCAGCCGCATCCCTGACGCCGGCCGTCCCTTCGCCCCTTTCCTTACGAACAGACCGCACCCTGCCCCGCCCCGCCGGTGTTATCATCTGCGGGCAAACTGCCGGCCGTATATGTTCACTTCCCCGTCCGGCATGTGCCTGGAGGAGCAACCATCATCATGGAAGATACGCCCCTGTACGGCGGCATCGAGGCCGGCGGCACCAAATTCGTCTGCGCCATCGGCAGCGGCCCGGACGACATCCGGGCAGAAGAGCGCTTCCCGACCACCCTTCCGGCAGAGACCATTCCCCGCGCCATCGCTTTCTTCCACCGCTGGCAGGACGCCGGCGGGCCGGCGCTCTCGGCCATCGGCATCGCCTCCTTCGGACCGCTGGACGCCGACCCGACATCCCCCACCTTCGGCTACATCACCGTGCCGCCCAAGCCCGGCTGGGCCAACACCGATTTCGCCGGCGCGGTCCAGCGCGCCCTGGGCCTGCCGGTGGCGTTTGATACTGATGTGAACGCCGCCGCGCTGGCCGAATGGCGGTGGGGCGCCGGCCAGGGACTGCATACCCTGGTCTATCTGACGGTCGGCACCGGCATTGGGGGCGGCGCCGTGGTGCACGGCCGCCTACTGCACGGTCTGGCCCATCCCGAAATGGGGCATATGCGCATCCCGCATGACCGCCGGCGCGATCCCTTCCCCGGCACCTGCCTCTTTCACGGCGACTGTTGGGAAGGGCTGGCCGCCGGCCCCGCCCTGGAGACGCGCTGGGGCCGGCCGGCGGAAACCCTGCCCGCCGACCACCCCGCCTGGGAGCTGGAGGCGGAGTATCTCGCCCTGGGCCTCATGAACCTGGTGTATGCGCTGGCCCCTCAGCGGATAATCCTGGGCGGCGGAGTCATGGAGCAGTCCCATCTTTTCCCCCGCATCCGTCAGCGACTGCTCCAGCTTCTCAACGGGTACACGGCCAGCCCGATGCTCCTGCAGGATATCGAGCGCTATATCGTGCCGCCGGCGCTGGGCGCACGCGCCGGCGTCCTGGGCGCCATCGCCCTGGCCCAACAGGTTTTGTACGCTGGAGGAGAATGATGCCTCGACAGCCTTTCCTCGACCAGGTCGCCATCGTCACCGGTGCGTCGAGCGGTATCGGCCGCGCTGCGGCGCTGGCGCTGGCGCAGTGCGGCGCCCACATCGCCCTGGCCGCCCGCTCCGCGGATAAGCTGGAGGAGACGGCGGAGGCCGTGCGCCGGCTGGGGCGCCAGGCGCTGGCCATCCCGACGGACGTCCGCCGGCGCGAGGATGTAGCCCGCCTGGTACGTCAGACACTGGGGACATGGGGGCAGATCGACATCTTGATCGCCAACGCCGGCGCCTACATCCGCACACCGGTGCCGGCCATGCGGGTGGAGCACTTCGAGGAATCCCTCCAGGTCAACTTTTACGGCGCGCTCTATCTCATCGTCGAGGCCCTGCCGGCCATGCTGGAACGCCGGCGGGGGCATATCGTGCTGGTCAGCTCCATGGACGCGCAGAAAGGCATGCCGCTCGACGCGCCCTACGTGGCCGCCAAGTATGCCCTGCGCGGCCTGGGCGAGGTGATGCGGCAGGAACTGCGCCCATACGGGATATTCGTCACCACGGTCTTTCCGGGACGGGTGGATACCCCGCTGATTGACTATTTGGATGTCCCGCGCATCTCGGCCAAAATCCCGCCGGCACAGGTCGCCCAGGCCATCGTGCGGGCCATCCGCCGGCGCCAGCCCGAGGTCATCGTCCCACGCTACGCCAAGGCGCTGGTATATCTCAACACCCTCTCCCCGCGCTTGGGAGATTGGCTGGTGCGGGTCTTCCATTTCGAGGGCTGGGACAGACGCGCCAGGCCCGGCACGCAAGAACGGTAATTTCCGAGGGAAAGGATCGTTCATCCATGGAACAGTACCGCACGGACGCTTTCATCGCACGCCCACTGCACTCCTGGCTGTACCCGCTCAAGGTCGCCTATGTCCCCGGGCCGGCCCATCCCCTGCTGGAACGCGTCGTCCGCGGCTTGTTGGAGCGCTTCCGCCAGCGCGGCCATTATGTGCTGGAGGAGCCGGCCCCTGATACCGAAGTACTTCTCACCACCGCTCGCTTCGAGGAACCGCTGAGCTGGCGCCAGGCATTGTTATTCACCGCCCGCCGGCGCTTCCGGCTTCAGCGCACCCCGACCTTGTTCACGCTGGTGCACATCCTGCCGGACGCCTTTCAGCGGGCCATGGAGCGACTGCGCCGGGCGCTGGCACGGCCTGCCCCGGAGCCGGCCGACTTTCATTTCGCCGGCCTGGCCCCGCAGGCCTGTCAGGTGCTGTACGAACAGGGCAAGCGCGCCGGCCCCATCCTGGCCCTGGAACGGGTCGTGCAGGCCCAGGCCAAGAGCATCCGTTCCGTGCTGGTGGTCGGCGATGAAGAGGTCGAAGAGGCATACGTCTTTGACCTGGCCGGCGCACACCCCCGCCTGAGCGGAGCGGGCTTCTCCGCCTTCTGCGATGAGCTGGCCTTGCGCATGGCCACCTACGCCTGTACCCACGAGGTCACCGAGCATCAGACCATCGGCGAACCTATCCCGCGGGAGATATGGGATGAGCTGAGGACGCCGGCCGCCATGGCCCGCGCCGCGCGCGAGCTGGGCCGGCGCAGTTTCTTCACCGACATGGTGCGCATCAGCGACCTGGTGGAAGTGCCGTACATCGAAGACGCCGTAGCGCGCCAGTACAGCGAGGGGTGCTTCGCCACCTGGGAGCCGGCGCTGAATGCCCTCATCACCACCATCACCGGCAGTGCCCGCCCCATCAATAAAGACGAAATCACCGAGAACGACCTGGCGGTCATCGTCGGACTGCGGCCGGACGGCCGCGGCGCCCTGGTGCGCGAGGTGGCCGGCAAGGAGAACTCCCCGCCCTCCTCCGAAGCGGTCGAGCTGTTGCTGATGGATCGGGACTTGCCCCGCATCCGGCTGGGTTCCGAGTGGGGCGATTGGGAGGAAGTGCCAGTGGCCCGCTCCAAACTGCACGGCCATCGCGGCGTGGCGGCGTTCGACCCGGCAGTGGTAGAGTTTGTCCCGCTGGATGAGGCCTACTACTATTTCCCGGTCTCCTGCGCCACGCAGGCCCAGGCCGAGGGCATTCGCCGCGCCTTCGCGCGCTCCGAGGCCCTGCGCCGGCCGGAGGACCCCCGCCAGGTGGTCTTCACCATTTTGCCCGGGCACGGGGCCGTCATCGTGGAGAAATGGGCCGCCGGCAAAGCGCCCTTTCAGCTCATCTGGGAATATATCGACGACGGCCGGCTGGTCATCGAGAGCCGCATCCCGCAGGGGCCGTTCCGCTTCGTGCCGGGCGCGGACGGGCGGATGTATATCTCAGCAGAACAGTTCTAGCTGGCTCAGCGGGCATGGTTCTGGGGGTCCATATCGGGGGGAGCCTGCCGGCCGAAGGTGCGCACTGCCTCTCTGGCAAGCTGGTCCACGCGCTCGTTATGCGGGTCGCCGGCATGCCCTTGTACCCAGCGCCATTCGATCTCGTGCGTATCCAGCAGGGCGGCCAGCTCCTGCCACAAGTCCTGATTGCGCACGGGGCTTTTCTGGGCAGTGCGCCAGCCGTTGCGCCGCCATTTGGGAAGCCACTCGGTGATGCCGCGCTGGAGATACTCGGAGTCGGTGTACAGCGTGACCTTGCACGGCCGCTTGAGGGCTTTGAGCGCGGCGATGGCGGCCCGCAGTTCCATGCGGTTGTTGGTGGTATGCGATGAACCGCCGGCCAGCTCCTTGCGGTGCCGGCCGGAGATCAGCAGGGCCGCCCAGCCCCCCGGCCCTGGATTCCCCTCGCACGCTCCATCGGTATAGATGATGACTTCCGGGCGTCGTTCGGTCATGTCGGCCCCCGCGCGAAATGGATCATGCACCCTGCCGAAAGATGATACCGCAAAACCGCCGTTCTGCAAAGGCCACGACCGCGAGACAGCCGTATCCCCTCCCCCATGCGGGGATGAGGCCTCTGAAGCGGATGCACCAGCCATACTTTTCCGCACCCGCTCATGCCGGCCTTGACGAGCGAGCCAGTCTTAGTGTACAATATAGGTGTCATCGCGAACAATGACCCGGTTCGTGAGAATAGGGGCTGTTCCTGCAGCGCGGCGCCGCACAATAGGGAAGGCTCATTAATGGCTATCTGCCCCTGCCCATCTGTTCTTCGAGGAACCGATACGTTCGAGCGATTATCTGCTCGATCGGCCCTGGCCAGTGCCAGCGCTCCTCCGGGTGCGCCGGCCCTATTGTGGCGCAGGGCCGTTTTGTTTGCCTGACGGCCGGTAAGCGTCCCGTTCCACACCGTTGGCGCGTCGAGAAAACATCGGACCTTCGCTGACCCGGGGTCAAACTGCTCATCATCCCATCCCTGCCCCTGCTGTGATGTATGGGGTGCCTTCTGCCGCGGCGTGTCCGCTCGACCCATCCCGGCGGTATGCCGGCACTGCCGCTGCCTATTCGTCAGCATCCATTCGATCCTGCATGCCTCATCAGAAAGGAGGGCCAATGTGAAAGAAGTTGTCATCATCGGAGGGGTGCGCACACCCATCGGCGCACACGGAGGAGCATTTCGCGACGTCACCGCCCAGGAGCTGGCCAGCATCGCCATGCGGGGTGTGCTGGAGCGGACAGGACTCGACCCCCATCTCATTGATGAGGTCATCCTGGGATGCATTGGCCAGCAGAGCGACGCGCCCAACATCGCGCGGGTCGCCGCGCTGATGGCCGGCATCCCGGTGCATGTGCCCGGCTACACCGTCCAGCGCAACTGCGTCTCGGGCATGGTGGCCATCACCAGCGCCTACCAGGCCATCCAGGCCGGCGATGGGGATATTTTCCTCTGCGGCGGCACGGAGTCCATGTCCACCGCCCCCTATGTGGTGCGCGGTGCCCGCTGGGGCCTGAAGCTCCGCCATTCCACTTTCATCGACACCCTCTGGGAGGGCCTCACCGACCCCATATGCAACCAGATCATGGGCTACACCGCCGAGAACCTGGCCATGATGTACGGCCTGACGCGGGAGGAATTGGACCAGTACGCCGTGCAGTCCCATAAGAAAGCTTTCATGGCGACGCGCACCGGCCGCTTCCGCGATGAGATCGTGCCGGTGCCGGTGATCAAGCGCGCCGCCGGCCAGGAGGTGGCCCGCGAGGAAATCATCCAGGACGAGTGCATTAACCCAGGCCTGACGGTGCAAAAAGCCGCCCTCTACCCCACCGTGTTTAAGGAAGGCGGCGTGGTCACGCCGGCCAACGCCTGCCCCATCTCCGACGGCGCCGCCGCCGTCATCGTCATGACCAAGGAGAAGGCGGACGCCCTCGGGTTCAAGCCGCTGGCGTACGTCCGGAGCTACGCCTATGCCGCCGTTCCCCCCGAGATCATGGGCCTTGGCCCGACCAAAGCGGTGCCGGCGGCGCTGAAGCGCATCGGCCTGACGCTCAAGGACATGGACCTCATCGAACTCAACGAGGCCTTCGCCGCCCAGGTGCTGGCCGTCGGCCGGGAGCTGGAAGCCGACGGCTGGGATTGGGACAAGGTCAACGTCAACGGCGGCGCCATCGCCCTCGGACACCCGGTCGGCTGTAGCGGCACCCGCATTGTGGTGACTCTCCTGCACGAGATGATCAAGCGCAATGTGCAGTGGGGCCTGGCCACGGCCTGTGTGGGCGGGGGCATGGGCGGCGCCATCATCATCGAGCGGGCATAACGCCGGCATATCACCTGCTGAAAGGAGGCGAGCAGAATGGATATTGTTGCCATGCACAAGGACAAAAAGGCCCAGGCCGAATTCGCCCGCCGGGCCATGCAGGTCTATGAGGCCCATCGCGCCGAGTGGGAGGCGCAGTACGCCGGCCACATCGTCGCCATCGACGTGGACAGCGGCGATTTCTTCATCGGACCGACCCTGGGCAAGGCCAACGACCTGGCGTATGCGAAATATCCCGACAAATGGGTCTATTTCGTGCGCATTGGCGAGCCGGAGCGGGCCATCGCCCTGCGAACCTGGTGATGCATCGGCCCGCACACATAATCTGAAGGAGGAGGTTGCACGATGTACATTTTCAAAGCGGGAGTGGTAGGTGCCGGCGCAATGGGCTCGGAGATCGCCCAGGTGATCTCCTACTCCGGCCTGCCCGTTGTGCTGAAGGATGTGGACCAGGCCATGCTGGACAAGGGTATGGCGCGCATCCGCGAGATCTACCAGCGGCGCGTCGAGAAGGGCAAGATGAGCGCCGGCGAGATGCAGTCCAAAATGGACCTGATCACGCCGACGCTCACCTATGACGGCTTTGAGGACGTGGACATCGTCATCGAGGCCGTGCCGGAAAAGATGTCCATCAAACAGCGCGTCTTCGCCGAGCTGGACGAAGTCTGCCCGGAGGGCACCATCTTCGCCTCCAACACCTCGGCGCTGTCCATCTCGGAGATGGCGGCGGCGACCAAGCGGCCGGCGAAGGTCATCGGCATGCACTTCTTCAACCCCGCCCACGTCATGAAGCTGGTGGAGGTCATCCCCGGCCTGGATACCTCCCAGGAGACCGTGGATGACGTGGTCATGTTTGCCGAGAGCCTGCGCAAAATCCCCGTCGTCGTGCAGGAGTGCCCCGGCTTCCTGGTGAACCGCCTGCTCATGCCCTACCTCAACGAGGCGGTGAAGGCGCTGGAGGAGGGTGCCGCCACCGCCACCGAGATTGACGAGCGCATGGTCGCCTTCGGCTGGCCCATGGGGCCGTTCACGCTGATGGACATGCTGGGGCTGGACATCTGCTACGACGTGGGCATGTACCTGTATCAGGAATACGGTTCCCGCATGGAGCCGGCCAAGCTCTTCGCCAAATTGGTGCAGGCCGGCCGGTTGGGCGAAAAATCGGGCGCCGGCTTCTACGGCTACGGCGACCAGACCGACGAACCGGTCAAGCAGTTCATCAAGGAACTGCAGGAGTCCGGCCAGGTCCAGACCGGCACCGAGTTCAGCGAGGAGCGCCTGATGATGCCGATGATCAACGAGGCCATCCTGTGCGTCACCGAACATGTCGCCAACGTCAACGACATCGACATGGCCATGATCGCCGGCACCGGCATGACCTACAAAGGCGAGCGTATGGGCCCCTTACAACTGGCGGACACCCTGGGACTGGATTATGTCCTGCAGAAACTGGAGGAATTCACCGCCAAGTACGGCGAGCGCTTCCGGCCGGCGCGCCTCCTGCGCACCAAAGTGCGCGCCAAACACCTCGGCAAGAAGGTCGGGAAGGGCTTTCTGGAATACGCCTGATGTACCGCCTGCACGCAGACAGTGAAAGGAGATCAGACGATGGGCGAGTATCAAAACGTGCGCTACAGCGTGGATGACCGGGTGGCAACCATTACCATTGACCACCCGCCGGCCAACGCCTTCGATTCCCAAACGGTGATGGACCTGGAAGCCGCCTTTGACGAGGCCACCAATGACCCCCGCGTCAAGGTCATCATCATCACCGGCGCCGGCCAGTTCGCGTTCGTCGCCGGCGCCGACGTCAACGAGATCAACGCCCTGAAAAGCCCGGAGCAGGCCAAAGAGGTGGTCCTGCGCGGCCAGGCCCTCTTTAACCGCATTGAGGCCAGCCGCAAGCCGGTCATCGCCGCCATCAACGCCGTCTGCCTGGGCGGCGGCAACGAGCTGGCCATGGCCTGCCACATCCGCATCGCCAGCGCCAATGCCCGTTTCGGCCAGCCCGAGATCAACCTGGGCATCATCCCCGGCTGGGGCGGCACCCAGCGCCTGCCCCGCATGATCGGCAGGGGCAAGGCGCTCGAGCTCCTGCTGACCGGCGACATGATCAACGCCCAGGAGGCCTACCGCATCGGCCTGGTCAATCAGGTGGTGCCGGCCGGCGAGGTGCTCAAGGCCGCCCAGGGCCTGGCGAAGAAGATCGCCTCCCGCAGTGCCATCGCCATCAGCGCCATCCTGGACTGCGTGGACACCGGCCTCAAGATGAGCCTGAGCGAGGGACTGCTCTATGAGGCGGACAAATTCGCCTCCCTGCTGGAAACCGAGGACATGCACGAAGGCGTGCGCGCCTTCCTGGAGAAACGACAGCCGCAGTTCAAGGACCGCTGAGATGCCCCCTGGCCGGCGGGGAAGCGGTACGTGGGCCTTCCCCGCCGGCGCTTGCCGGAATGGGCGCACCATCATCAGCGCCTGGAGAGGAGGGAAGGCATGGATTTCTCGCTCAACGAAGACCAGCGCATGTACGTCAAAATGTTCGAGGATTTCTGCGCCAATGAGGTGGCCCCCTTCGCCCAGGAGACCGACCACGAGGAGAAGCCTCCGCTGAAACAGCTCAAAGCCGCCTCGGAACAAGGTTTCCTGGGCGCCATTTTCCCCGAAAAGTATGATGGCGCCGAACTGGATATGATTTCCTATGCCCTGCTGATGGAACATCTGGGCAAGGCCTGCGTTTCCACCGCGCTGACCATCAACGTGCATGTGGCCCTGGTGGGGAGTGCCATCCTGCGCCACGGCACCGATGCGCAGAAGGAGGAGTTCCTGCCGGCCATGGCCGCCGGCGAAATGATCGGCGCCTTCGCCCTCAGCGAGAGCGGCGCCGGCTCCGACGCCGCCGCTCTCCGCACCACCGCTCAGCGCGACGGCGACCGCTACATCCTGCGCGGCTCGAAGGCCTGGGTCACCAACGCCGGCATCGGCCAGCTCCTGCTGGTGTTCGCCCGCACCTCCGAAGAAGCGGGCGGCAAGGGCATCAGCGCCTTCCTGGTGGACGTGGATACGCCGGGGGTGAAAGTCGGCTATCGCGAGAAGACCATGGGTCTGCGCGGCCTGGTGACCAACACCGTCTATTTCGACGGGGCAGAGGTGCCGGCGGAGCGCCTGCTGGGCCAGGAGGGACAGGGCTTTGCCATCGCCCTGGAGGCGCTGGACCTCTCGCGCGTCGGCCTGTCGGCCATCTGCCTGGGGGCGGCAGAGGCCGCGCTGGAGAACGGCACCCGCTTCGCCGTGGAACATGAGCAGTTCGGCGGCCCCATCGCCTACAAGCAGGCCATCCAGAACATGATCGCCGACTCGCGCGCCGAGATCGAGGCCATGCGCCATCTGGTACACTTCGCGGCCTGGCTGGCGGACGAGGGGGACAGCCGGCTGCGCACCCAGGCCGCCATCACCAAACTCATCTGCTCCGAATACGCCATGCGCATCGCCAACCGCATGCTTCAGGTGCACGGCGGCTACGGCTACATGAAGGAATATGCCATCGAGCGCATCTATCGCGATCTGCGGGCCATGGAAATCGCCGAGGGGACCAGCCAGATTCTGCGCTTCCTCATCGCCCGCGATCAATTTGCGCCGCACGGCATATCTCTGCGCCCCTGACGCGCCGGGAAGGAGGCAAACCATGGATTTCACACTGCCCAAAGAGTACGAACTGCTACGGCGCATGATCCGAGACTTCGCCCGCCAGGAGATCGCTCCGCTGGCAAAACGGGTGGACGTGCAGGAAGAGGTCCCCAGGGAGGTCATCCGCAAGGCGGCGGAGCTGGGCATGATGGGGGTGCCCTTCCCCCAGGAGTACGGCGGCATGGGCGCCGGCGAGCTGGGCTACTGCATCCTGATGGAAGAGATCGGCAAAGTCTGCACCTCCACCGCCACCGTGATCGGCGCCCATACCGGCATCGGCGCCATGGCCATTTACCTGGACGGCACCCCGGAGCAGAAGAAGAAATACCTCACCCCGCTGGCACGCGGCGAGAAGATCGCCGCCTTCGCCCTGACCGAGGCCAACGCCGGCTCTGACGCCGCCGCCATCCGCACCCGCGCCGTCCGCGACGGCGACGACTTCATCCTGACCGGCTCCAAGATGTTCATCACTAACGGCCCCATCGCCGATATCGTCAGCGTCATGGCGGTCACCGACCCCTCCCTCGGCCCGCGCGGCGGCATCACCGCCTTCATCGTGGAAATGGACTGGAAAGGGTGCAGCGTCGGCAAGGTAGAGGACAAGATGGGCATCCGCGGGAGCGGCACCTCGGAGCTGATCTTCAACGAGGTGCGCGTCCCCAAGGAGAACATCCTGGGGCAGTTCGGCGCCGGCTTCGTCACTTTCATGAAAACCCTCGACGTCGGCCGCGTCAGCCTCGGCGCCGCCTGTCTGGGCGGGGCACAGGCCGCCCTGGAGCGCAGTATCCAATGGGCCAAAGCGCGCACCCAGTTCGGCAAGGCCATCGTCCACAACCAGTCCATCCAGTGGATGATCGCCAACATGGCCACCGAAATCGAGGCCCTGCGCTCCCTGGTCTACCGCACCGCCTGGATGGTGGACACCGGCCAGCCCTTCACCCGCTACGCCGCCATGTGCAAGCTCTACGGCTCCGAGGTCGCCTCTCGCTGTATCTCCCAGGCGGTGCAGATTTACGGCGCGCTGGGCTACAGCCGCGACGTGGAGGTCGAGCGCATGTTCCGCGATGCCCGCATCGCCGAGATTTTCGAGGGCACCAACGAGATTCAGCGCATCGTCATCGCCTCCGATATCATGCGCCAGGAAGGCGTGCGCATCAGCCCGTGAGGTGAGGCGGACAAGGAGGAAACCCGATGAGAATTGTGGTTGCCATCAAGCAAATCCTGGACCCGGAGGGCATCACAGTCAACCGCCGGCGCGAGCGCATCTTCATCAATCGGGAGGAGCGCATCATCAACCCGGCAGACAAATGCGCCCTGGAGGCGGCCCTGCGCCTGAAGGACGCCCACGGCGCGGAGGTCATCGCCCTCAGCCTGGGAAAGCCGGCCGCCGATGACGCGCTGCGCGAGGCGCTGGCCATGGGCGCCGACTCGGCGGTGCTCATCAGCGACAAGGCCCTGGCCGGCATGGATGCCCCCACCGCCGCGATGGTGCTGGCACGCGCCATCGAACGCCTGGCGCCCTTCGACCTGGTGCTGGCCGGCCAGACCGCCGCCGACACCGGCGGCGACCAGACCGCCGGCCGCCTGGCGGAACTCCTCGGCCTGCCCCAGGTCCTGCAGGCGCTGGAGCTTTCCCTTGACGGCGGGCGCCTGCAGGTGGTGCGGCTGTGGGATGGGAAGCCGGTGCGGGCCGCCGTCTCCCTGCCGGCGCTGGTCGCGGTCTCGCCCCTGGCCCCGCCGGCGCGCTACCCCCACGGCGCCCGCATCATGAACGCCTACCGCCAGATGCAGGTCAGCGTCTGGACGGCGCAGGACCTGGGCCTGACGCCCGAGGAGCTGACGCCGAACATTGAGAGCCGCGGCCAGGTCTTCCCGCCGGAACGGGAGCTGGGGACGGTCGTCGAGGGGCCGCCGGCGCAAATGGCCGGCGAAATCCTGTCGCTCCTGCGCATGCGCCGGCTGATATAGCCGCCGGCAGACGTACCGCACACGGGTCAGGAGGTGACCATGGACCTTGATTTCCTGCAAAGCCTGATGGGCGGCGAAGAGATGGCCGCCGCCGAAACCGCATATCAGGACATCTGGGTGGTGGGCGAGGTCAGCGGCGAGGGGCTGACGCCGGCCACCCGTGCCCTGCTGGGGAAAGCACGCGACATGGCCAACGCGCTGGGCGTATATGTCAAAGGCGTCCTGTTCAGCGCGCCGGAATCCGCCGGCAGTGAGATGATCTCCTACGGCGCGGACACCGTCTATCTCCTGGAGGGTGCCGGCCTGGAATCCTTCGCCGTCGAACCCTATGCGGAAGCGCTGGCGCGCCAGATCGAGAGCGGCCGGCCCGAGATCGTCCTCTTCAACGCCACCAGCCTCGGCGGCGAGCTGGCACCCCGCCTGGCAGCGCGCTTCCGCGCCCCGCTGTTCACCCACTGCATGGACCTGGGCATTGACGAGGCCCAGCGCGCCCTGCTGGCTACGGTGCCGCGCCTGGGCGGCGAGTATTATGAGATTCTGATCAGCCCGAGCCTGCGCCCGCAGTTTGCGACCGTGGAGCCGGGCGTACTGCCGGCGCCCTTCGCCGACCCGTACCGCTTCGGCAGTGTGGAACGGGTGACCTTCGACGACCTGCCGGCCGGGCGGGTGGAGATGCTCGGCCCATATGCCGGCGGCCTGCCCGAACCGCCCCTTTCCCGCAGTCGGGTCATCGTCTGCGTGGGACGCGGTGTCCAGGACACCGAGGGGGTTGAGCTGGCCCGCCGGCTGGCGGCGAAACTGGGAGGCCAGCTCGCCGGCACGCGCGGCGCCCTGGATGAAGGCTGGATTTCCGAGGAACAGCTCGTCGGCATGGCCGGCCGCACGGTGCGCCCTGCGCTGTACATCGCCTGCGGCGTGGCCGGCGCCATCCAGCACATGCTCGGCATCGCCAAAACCGAGTGCCTGATCGCCATCAACACCGACCCCAAGGCCGAGATCTTCCCGTATGCCGACCTGGGCGTGGTGGCGGACGCCAAAGCCGTGCTGGAGGAACTGAACAAGAAGCTGGACAATACGCCCGCATAACCCCTGTCGTCTGCCCCATCGGTCTCAAAGGCCAAGGTGACAGTCACCTTCGAGGTGACTGTCACCTTGGCGACGGTGAGTGTCACCTTACCGGCTCCCTTCCCGCCGGCGGGGAAAGGTTTGGGGATGAGGTCACCCGACCTGCATAGTGAGGTGACAGTCACCTTTGAGGTGACTGTCACCTCACGGGTATGGGTTTGACAGGAAGCCTCCCCTTATGCTATTGTGCACCTAACTAGAGGTCGGGCAACGGCGCTCCCCTCTGAGCATCTTGCACCACGCGACACTGGGGAGGGATTATGAAACTCGGAGCGGAACGGTTACAGCAGGTGGCGGAATCCGCCACCCTGGCCTTTTCGGAGCGCGCCCGTCAGATGGCGCAGAAGGGCATCAATGTGATTGACCTCGCCGGCGGCGACCCCGATTTCACCACGCCGGCGCACATCATCGAAGCCGCCTTCACCGCCGCCCAGCAAGGCGCCACCCATTACGTCAGCAGTCGCGGCATCCCCGCCTTTCTGGAGGCCATCGCCAACCACTACGCCGCCGAGCAGGGCCTTCAGTATGACCCCAAGAGCGAGATCCTGGTCACCTCCGGCGGGAAAATGGCCATCTACCTCGCGATCCTGGCCACCATTGACCGCGGCGATGAGGTGCTCATCCCAGAGCCGGCCTGGGTCTCCTATGTCCCCATGGTCCAGCTCGTGGACGGTGTGCCGGTAGAAGTGCACCTGGACGCGGACAACAATTTCCTGCTGACCCGCGAGGCGCTGGAGGAAAAGATCACCCCCCGCACGCGTGCCCTGCTCCTCAATTCGCCCAGCAACCCGACCGGCCGCGTGCTGAGCCGGCAGGAGCTGGAGGCCGCCGCGGAAGTGGCCCTGCGCCATGACCTGCTGGTTTTCTCCGATGAGATCTATTACAAGCTCCTGTACGACGGCCATCGCCATATCAGCATCGCCACCCTGCCGGGCATGCGCGAGCGCACCATCATCCTGAACGGCCTCTCCAAAACCTATGCCATGACCGGCTGGCGGGTGGGGTTTGCCCTGGCGCCCAAACCCATTATGAGCC
>JAPWUQ010000020.1 GCA_028275445.1 Anaerolineae bacterium
CACCCGGCGGAATTACTGCGCGAGGGCCACCTGGACGATATCGTGCGCAAGGCCATCGCCGCCGGCCTGCCCCCCATTGCCGCCATACAGATGGCGACCATCCATACGGCGCGCCATTACCGGCTGTGGGAGCTGGGCGCGGTGGCGCCGGGGTATCGCGCGGACCTGCTGGTGCTGGAGGACCTGGAAGGGGTACAGCCGGCGATGGTGTTCCATGACGGCCGGCTGGTGGCGCGGGACGGCAAATTGGTGGAGGAGCTGGCCCTGCCGCCGGCCCCCTCCCTCCCGCCCACCATGCGCATCGCCTGGGAGAGGGTCTCATTCGCCCTGCCGGCGCCGCCGGCGGGAACAGCCGTGCGCGTCATCGGCGTCATCCCAGATCAGATCATCACCCGCTCCCTGCGCATGGAGCCGAGGGTCGAGGCCGGCCAGATTGTGGCCGATGTCTCCCGCGATCTGCTGAAGATCGCGGTGGTGGAGCGCCACCATGCCTCGGGCAACGTCGGCGTAGGGCTGGTGCAGGGCATGGGTCTCCGGCGCGGCGCCATCGCATCTTCGGTGGCCCATGACAGCCACAATATCGTGGTGGTGGGCGTTGATGACCGATCCATGCACCGGGCGGTCCGCGCTGTCGCCGAAATGGGTGGGGGCCAGGCCGTGGCGGATGGGGAGGAGGTCTTGGCGCGGCTTCCCCTGCCCATCGCCGGCCTCATCTCGGACCAGCCGCTGGAGAGGGTGCAGGAAGCCGGCGAGGCGGTTCGCCGAGCCGCCCAGACGTTGGGATGCACCCTGTCGGACCCGGCCATGACCCTCTCTTTCCTGGCCCTGCCGGTCATCCCTGCGCTGAAAATCACGGATATGGGATTGGTGGATGTGGAGCGCTTCGCCCTCGTGCCGCTGTGGGATTAGCGCCGGCGCATGCCGCCCAGCTTGCGGCGAAGCTTGTCCAGTGGGGAGGTCTGCAGGCCGGCGCGCAACTGCTCCAGCTTGGCCTCCGCGGCGCGCCGGCCGCGCTCCATCATCTCCTCCGCATGTTCCAGGTCCGCCAGGCTGAACTCGATGACGTCGGGGTATATGGTGCAGTCCGCCTGTTGGGCCTCCGCATGGGCGTTCCGCTCCAGGGTGTAGAGCGTCAGCATCCACAGCTCCCAGAGATTGCGCGGCCGGGCGTTGCGGGCGTACGGGGGGAGCAGGTTGACGGCGATGACGTAGTCGGCTCCCCAATCGCGCAGGACCTGCACCGGCACGTTGTTCAGCAGTCCGCCGTCCACCAGCAGATGATCGTTCCATTCGACCGGCGTGAAAAGGCCCGGCACCGCGCAGCTCGCCCGCACGGCACGCGCCACGCGCCCTTCCTTCAACACCACCTCTTGCGCGGTCAGCAGGTCCACCGCCACCGTCAGGAAGGGGATGGAGAGCTGGTCAAAGGTGCGGCCGGCCAGCAGTTCCTCCAGATAGGCCTCCATGCGGGAGGTGTCGAACAGGCCCAGATGGGGGCGTCCCAGGCGCACCAGCCTGGACCAGGAGAGATCCCGCGCCAGGGCTTTGAGCTGTTCGACGCTGTAGCCGGCGCAGTACAGGGCACCCACGACCGAGCCGGCGCTGACGCCGGCGACCACATCCGGACGAATGCCCTCGCGCTCCAGCACTTCCAGCACTCCGATATGCGCTGTGCCGCGCGCCGCGCCGCCGCTGAGGGCTAACCCGACCTTCTTCCGGCCCCAGGGCCATTTTCCCCGTGACTGCGGCATCCTTTGTCTCCTCCCTCAAGGGGAACTCCGCACACCGGTATATTCTATCAGCGTGACGAGGTGAAAGGCAATTTCGCGGGAGCCCTCTGCGTGGGTGGACAGCCAGGCCCGCACGGCGCCGGCGCGGTCCCACCAGGCCGGCTCCGACTCCACCAGCCAGACGCGCTGGCGTTCCCCGACCAGCCGGCGCATGGCGGCGTCCAGCTCCGCCGGCGGCAGGCCGTTGGCGAAGGGCGCCGGCGCATAGATGGCCTCCTCCGCCGGCGCGTAATAGGAGAAAGCCCCCTGCGCCTGCGGGATGAGGAACAGCACCAGATCGCCGGCCTGACGATGCGCCATGAAATACCGCGCCGCGCCGCGAAAATCGGGCTTAATGGTCTGTGTGCCCTGGACGGCGATGCCCAATAAGCTTGCCGCCAGCACCGCCGCCACAGCTCCCAGTGCCAGCGGGCGCCATGCCCGCCACAGCCAGGCTGTGCCCAGCGCCATCATGAGCAGGAGCGCCGGCAGGGTGACGATCAGATAGCGCTCGGCGAAGAGCGGCTTCACTGTGGAAAGGGCCATCAGCCCGACGGCCGGCACGCCCAGCCACAAGAGCAGGGCCAGGGGGACGCGCCGTGATGTCAATCGCGGGGTCAGCCAGATGCCGGCAGTGCCCAGCAGAGCCAGGAAGAGCGCCGGCATGGCGAGCCAGGCCGGCAGGCGGCCGGAAGGCCCCAGGGTGAAAGCCAGCGCCAGGCCTGCGGTCATATCGCCCCAGGACGCCGGCGCGTGCCCTGTCTGAAAGGATGAGAGCAGGAGCGGCATGCCCCAGCCGGCCAGGGGCACGGCCGGCAGGCAGAGCGCCGCCATGGCCGCGGCCCAGGCCGGCCAGCCGCCGCGCCCTTTGGGCCGCAGGAGAATGCCCATGAGGAGATGGGCCGGCACCAGCCAGAGCGCCATAAAATGCAGGTAGACCAGCACGGCCATGCCGAGGACATAGCCGGCCCAGCGCCATATCCCGCCGCGCCCCAGCGCGTCCAGGTAGAGCCAGGAGGCCAGCAGAGCGAGGGCCAACAGCGGCGCGTAGGCGCGCGCTTCCTGCGAGTACCATATCCAGAAGGGGGAGCAGGCGGCGAAGAGCAGTGCCCATACGGCGGCCGCCGGGTGGACGAAGCGCCGGCAGAGCGCCCACAGCAGGGCCAGCCCGCATGTCCCCCACAGGGCGGAGAAGAAGCGTGCGGAGATAAGGCCGCGGCCGGCGATCATCTGCCAGCCGGCCAGCATAGTGTAATAGAGCGGCGCATTGTGGCCGGGCTGGGTAAAAAGCATCCGCAAAGACGCCAGGGACGAGGCAAACTCCAGGGAGTCGGCCTCGTCCCGCCAGATGCTCTGAAAGTCCAGGTGCCACAGCCGCAGGGCGAATCCCAGTGCAATCAGCAACAGCGCCAGCGCGTAAGAGGAGAATCTACCACCCGGCCGGCGTTCTGCTGTCACATCCTCATTCCTCTTGGGCTGGCTCTTCCGGCGCCGGCGGTTCCGATGGGGATGCGGCGCGCCGGCGGCTCCGGATGGTCAGCACGATCACCGCGGCGATAATGGCCAGCACCACCAGGATGCCGCAGATCAGCCAGAGGTACGAGAAGATGAGGATGAGGATGTCCATGAAGCGCGCCCAGTCGAACCCGCCGGCCGGCTCGGTGCGCTGGGGCACTTCGCCGGAGGGGACAGGGGCCGGCGTCTCCGCCGACGGCAGGGCGGGCGCAGTGGGCGGCGAGGCTTCCGGTTGGGCCGGTGTCGGCTGGACAGGGGTGGGCGGGACCGGGGTGGGTTGCGCCGGCGGCGCCGGTGTGAGGGTCGCGGCCGGCGCCGGCGTCTGCACCGGCGACTGGAGCAGGCGGCGCGCCAGCGCCGGCGAACTGCCGGCCAGCAGAGCGGTCAGCAGGACGCTCAACAACAGGATCACGATAACCGCGCTGCGCTCAGGCGATGATCGGAACCCCGAGGACGGCTGATGATGTCTCACTGCAGTTCCCTTCCCTTGCGGATTTGATGCGCGCCGGCAGTGTGGGCGCCGGCGGTAGTGGTCGGTGCGGTCTGTTACAGGACGATCTTGCCCTCAATGAGCAGGATGAGACAGCCGAAAATCAGCACATTGAGGAAGATCAGGATGGCGATAATGGGCCAATAACGCCGTTCCAGCAGTTCGGACATGACATTTCCTCCTGTGCAGGGACCGGGCCGGCGGCGTCCCAGCCGTTCCGCCATAGCATACTGACATTGCGGACAAAAGTCAAATGGACTACCTGGCCTCCCCGCGGGCGGTCAGCCGCCGGCGCACCGCCTGCCAAAGCGCGGCCAGGTCCTGCATGCCCAGCAGAAGCGCTGAGGCGAGATAAACGCCGGCGCCCAGCGCCGCCGGCACGGCAACGTGCAGTACCCGGCCGGCCAGTGCGCCGGCCGGCAGTATCCCCGCCAGCCAGCGCCAGGAGAACCAGACCGCGGCGCCCATGACAATAGAGGCGCCGGCCGCTCGGGCAAGCGTGCCGGCGACGTGCTCCTCCAGGCCGCCGACGCGCCGGCGCAGTAACAGCCACATGATGGCGGCGTGGCTGGCATGCTTGGCGGAATCGGCCAGCACCAGCCCCAGCATGCCCATGCGCCCGACCAGCCCCAGCGCCACCGCCAGGTAAACGAACACGCTCCACAGCCCCACCACCGCCGGCGTCAGGGTATCCTGCTGGGCATAGAAGGCGTAGTTGAGCGGCCAGTCTATGGAGGCGAAGAACAGCCCGATGAGGTAGCCGAACAGCGCCACCGTGACCCAATGGGTATCGTAGGCGGTGAAGCGGCCGTGCTCGAAGATTAACCGCACCAGCGGCTTGCCCAGGATGTACAGCCCGACGATGGCCGGCACGATAAGGGTGATCACCATGCGCAGGCCGGCGCTTAAGGTGCGCCGATAGGCGGCCCAATCCTGCGCCGCGCTGAAGCGCGACAGCGAGGGAAGCACCGCCAGGGAAATGGCCACGGAGATCAGGCCGTGCGGGAACTGGATGAGCTGGGTGGCGTTGGCCATCCAGGCGATGCTTTGTTCCCCGGTGCCGGAGGCCAGCCGGCGGTCAATGATGATCTGCGCCTGGCTGATGACCAGGCCGGCGGCGATGGGCAGGTACAGCTTGACGATGCGGCGGAGTCCCGGGTGGCGGAGATCGAGCCGGGGACGCAGGGCCTTCAGCTCCAGGTCGGGGAGCTGGATGAGCAGTTGGAAGAGGGAGCCGGCCAGGACGCCGGCGCCCAGGCTGTAGATGTCCCATTGGCCGGCCAGCAACGGGGCCGCCATGATAATGCCCAGGTTATACACCGCCGCCCCGAAGGCCGGATAGGTGAAGCGCTTGAGGCTGTAGAGCACACCGGTGGCGACGCCCGACAGGCCGAAGAGGAGGGTGGCCGGCAGGATAATGCGGATGAGGCGCACCGTGACCGCCAGCAGGGCCGGGCTGAAGCCGCCGACCATGACCCAGGCCACGGCCGGCGCCAGCGCCTCCAGCACTATGACCAGCACGCCCATCAGGAGGGCGATCAGGGTGAACATGATGCTGGCCAGCCGCCACAGCTCATCGCGGCGGTCCACATAGGTGCTGAGCACCGGCACCAGGGCGGCGCTGAGCATGCCGCTCACCAGCAGGTCGTAAATCATCATCGGCACGCGGGCGGCGGCTTCGAAGGCGCTCACCAGCCCGGACGCGCCGAAGTAGTGGGCGATGATGGTGACCCGCACCACCCCCAGCAGGCGGCTGGCGACATTGCCCAGGGCGATGATGCCGGCGGAGCGGGCGATGCCGCTACTCTGTTCCTCTGCCATAGCGCTCCAGGATCGTCTGAATGAGCCGGGATGTGGAATGGTCGGGGAGGTAGGGCAAGAAGTGCACCTGGCCGCCGTATTCCAGGACGACGCGGGCCTCTGGCGGCCAGCGCCCCTGGTCAGGGGACCAATCGCCGCCCTTGACGTAGATATCCGGACGGAGCCGGCGCACGAGCTCCTCCGCCGTCGGCGCATCGAAGATGACCACGCCGTCCACACACGCCAGCGCGGCCAGGACGGCGGCGCGCTCCTGTTCCGGCACGATGGGGCGCGCCGGCCCCTTCAGCAAACGCGTGGAAGCGTCGCTGTTCAACCCCACGACCAGGGCATCGCCCAGCGCCCGGGCCCTTTGCAGGTAATCCACATGGCCCAGGTGGAGGAGGTCAAAGTGGCCGTTGGTGAAGACGATGCGCTTGCCGGCGGCGCGCCAGGCCGCGCACCGCTGTTCTGCCTCTTTCAGGCTCCATACTGACCCCATTCCAATCCCTTTTGCCGCAGTGTTGAGTGCGCTTCGCCCTATTTGCCGGCAGGCGGCTGACACCACGTCCCCCGCTCCCCATGCCCAGGACAGAGGCCTGGGCATCACTGGCTCGGGGCGGGGCCGGTGCCCACCAGGAACACGGCCCTCCATGGGCGGTAGCGGCTGAAGAAGACGTCCTGGTGGATGATGGTGTCGCCCTGGCGGACGATGCGCTTGACCGTGACATCCACCCCGTCGCGCTCCCATTCCACCTGTTTGACGGTGCCGGCCGGCAACGAGGGATCCTCGCGGTACTCCGGCGGCGCGGGGTGGATGACATTCTCGGTGATGGGGCCTTCCATCTCCACGGTTCTGCCGGTGTCGGTGCCGATGAAATAGAAGGTGATGGTGCCGTTGGTCAGGTCGGTCTTGGTCTTGATGAGCAGGTAGGCCGGCGTATCGTTGCGGAACTTGAAGTCCACCACCGGGCTGTAGACGGTGGCATCCATGCCCACCGGCGGCTCGTACCAGCTCACGCGGTAGCCGTGCGCCCAGCGCTCCAGGATCTCCAGGCCGGCCCAGAAGGCGGCGCGGAAGGCCGTGGTGGAAACCTGGCATATCCCGCCGCCGATGCCCACCGCTGTCTGGTCCCCCCAGATGATGAGCGATTCGGCAAAGCCCTGTTCCGCTGTCACCTCACCCAGGTATTTGTTGAACGAGAAGATTTCCCCCGGTGCCAGGAGGATGCCGTCGAAACGCTCGGCGGCCAGCGCGATGTTGGTCATGCGCTCCTTGCTGGACCCCTTGAAGCTGGTCGTCGCCTCGACCAGGATGTCGTTCAGGCCCAGCGCCGCAAGGTTATTGGTGTCAATGGTGGGGGTAATGACCTCCACCGGCAGGGGGATCTCGCGCATCTGGCTGAGGGCGTGCTCCTGGATGAGCTGAACCGTGCGCGCCACATCCAGACGGTAGCCGGCCTGGCTGGGCTGGAGCACCACCAACTGCCGGGTGTTCAGGTTGTAATCGATCTTCCCCTCGACCGGCGGACGGTTGACCTCTTCGGCGATGGCCTCAACCCGCTGGGTCAGCGCCGGCTCCGAGAGCACCGCCACGCCGGCCACGCTCCCATCGCTCTCCACGCGCTGTTCCAGCACCAGCATGCCGGCCAGCTCCTGCGGCGTGAGCACCCAGCGGTTGGGGTTCAGGTCCGCCGGCCCCACCAGCACCAGCGGCGCGGAAAGGATGCGCTGTACCCGCTCCGCCAGCCCCTCCAGATTCGTGATGAGCGGCTGTGCCTCGCGCACAACCAGCGGCAGTTCGCCTCCCTGCCAGTTGCGGACGCGCTCCGCCAGAAGCTCCAGGGTGGCGGCTTCGTCCACCTCGTAGCCGACCTGGCTGGGTATGATTTCGACGCGGGTCTCGTTCACCCGCAGGGTGGCCTCCCGCACTGGGCGGTTGACCTCTCGGGCGATGGTGCTGAGATAGCGGCGGGCCTGCGCCGGCTCCAGGCGCGCCGCCGGCCGGATGGTATAGCCCTCGCGAAAGGCGCGCCACTGCTCCGCCAGGGAGCGCAGTACGTCTTGGCTCCGCCCGACCCGATACGCCTCTTCCACGGCGCTGTCCAGGTCCACCTGAATGCCGAGGTCCGCCTGACTGGGGATCCAGACCTTGTCGCCGAAGGTCAGGATGGGCCACCAGGGGGAGGCGTTGGCATAAAGGGCCGCGAGGGCTTGACGGGCTTCCGCCGGCGTCTTCCCTCCCAGATCCAGCGGTTCCACCCGCACGCCCGGGTAGATGCGGCCGCGGTATTGAAGCTCGAAATATGCCACCAGGCCCATGCACACGGACAGGAGCAGGCTGGCGAACAGGAGCAGTATGGGGAGCGCCCGCGAGGCGCGCGCCGGCGGTGCGGCCACCTGGGCCGCGTCCTGTATGGGGGAAAAACGTGCGGCCTGCTTCCTGCCCTGCAAAAAGGCCATGGGTCGTTTCCTCACGCCGGCTGGTAGGCCGGCACCTCCACGCGCTGTCCCGATTCCGCCATCACGAACTGCCACATGGGCGCCCAGCCCACGCCGAAGATGTCCACAGCGATATCGGTCTTGCGGGGCTGGACCCGGATCTCCTGGATGTTCCCCGCCAGTTGGGCCCAGCGCTGTTCCAGGGCTTCCAGCTCGTCATTCATCGCTCGCTGGAGGCCCTCCAGCTCTTTCTTCAGCTTGGCGATGGTGGCGACCGACTCATCGAGGTCGGCCTTGGCCAGTTGGGTCATGCGCCGCCGGCGGCTGGCCGAAGAGAGCACGCTCGTGCGGCGCCGGCCGATGAACATTCCCACCAGCGATTCGCCGGCGGAGAGCAGTTCCTCCTGTTTGCGGGCCTCATATTCGAGACGATCTTGCTCCAGTTCCAGTTCCTCGCGTCGGATGCGTTCCTGCAGGCGCGCGATCTGAGCAGTGTATTTGGCGCGGATTTTCTCCGCCTCGGCTTCTTTCTGCTGGCGGGCGGCTTCCTCGCACCGCCGGCGGAAGCTCTCCGCCGTGTCCTCCGGCCGGGCATACACCTTCAATAAGGGGTGGTAGCTGATCACCAGCGCCTGCGTGCGGTACAGATAGTCGGCGAAGGCCTTTTTCCAGAGGGCGAACTGGCGGACGTTGGCCAGCGGCTCAGGGACATCGGCGTACAGGGCGCCTTCTGTCCCCCGCGTCTCCAGGTCTTTGGCTGTCAGCTCCAGCGGTTGGGCGGCGGCCCAATCCGGCACGGCCGTGATGTGTTCCGGCGGCAGGAGATACATGAAGGGGGAGGAGACAAAGGTGCCGCTGGGGGTATGGGAAAACTGCACCTGGCCGGCCATCAGGAGCGCCGGCCGGTATACCAGCCGCGTCTCCGCGACCTGACCGGAGACCTTCTTGCGGGCCTGGATGTCCGGCAGGCGCACTGGCAGGAAGTGCTGGGGGATGCCGGCCGGCAGGGCCGGCGGCATGGTGTCCAGGCCAGGCGCCGGCTTTGCCGCAGGAGGCGCGGTCACAGCCGCCGCGGCCGGCGCGGGAGCGGTTTGCGGAGCCTGCACCGCCGGCGCGGCCTTGAGCGCCTCGGCCGACCGCCCCTTCATCAGCTCTTTCACCTGTACCTTCGTCAGCGGCCCCCGCAGGTAAGACATGGCCCAGCGGGTGTAGAAAACCACCGGCGCATCCTGGTTGACGTTGTGCAGGATGAACTGGCGGGGTTTGAGACTGCTGATCAGCTTGTCGAAGTAGGCGCGGTCGAAGCGCCCGCCGGCGCTGGAGAAGACGGTATCCAGCCCTTCCAGCATGCGGAGTTTGTCGCGCTCCGCCTGCAAGCGGCCGATGAACCAGGTGCCGGCGTTCGTCAGACCTTTGTAGTCCAGGTCCATGGGGTTCTGGGTGACCAGCACCACACCGAGGCCGAAGGCGCGCGCCTGCTTCAGCAGGGTCAGCAGGGGGCGTTTGGAGGGCGGCTCCGCGGTGGGCGGGAAATAGCCGAACACCTCGTCAAAATAGAGGATACAGCGCAGTGATGTGGTGCCGGAAAGCGTGCGCATCCAGCCGATGACCTGCTGAAGAAGCAGGGTGACGAAGAACATGCGCTCCGCGTCGCTGAGATGAGCGATGTAAAAGATGGCGACACGCGGCCGGCCGTCGGGCGCCTTGATGATCTGCGGTATTTCCAGCGGCACGCCCTCCAGCCACTGGGCGAAGCTGGGCGAGGCCAGGACGTTGTTCAGCGCCATGGCCAACTGCATGCGCTCCGCCGGCGGGAAATAAGTGTCCACGTCAAAGACGCCCAGCTTGCGGATAGGGGGCTTCTGCACCTGCATGATGAGCGCGGCCAGGTCCAGGTCCTCGCCGGCGCGCCAGGCGCGCTCGAACAAATGGGAGAGCAGGACATGCTCCCGGTCGTTGGTGGAGTCTACCCGTACCTGTCCCAGGCTCAGCAGGGCGCTGACGATGCTGGAGATTTTCTCGCGCAGTTCCTCCTCATGCTCCTCCCAGGAAAGGTCTGGGACGGCGAAACTCTGCAGGATGTTCACCGGCACGCCGGCACTGCTCCCCGGCGTGAAAATGACGAAATCCGCCGATTGCTTCAACTGCCGGATGCGCTCTGGCCCCTGCCCGGAATCGGCCAGCCCCTTCGCCCACAGGTTGGCGACGTACCCGGCGTATTCCTCCACGGTCATATTCTTGCGGCGCGCGTCATCCACATTCACCCAGGGCAGGAAATCCTCCGGGCGAAGGTCGGGGAAGGTCAACAGCATATTGGTCAGGTCGCCCTTGGGGTCAATGATAATGGACGGAATCTGGTCCAGCGCCGCCTCTTCCAGCAGGTCGACGCACAGACCGGTCTTGCCGCTGCCGGTCATGCCCACGCAGACCGCGTGGGTGGTCAGATCTCGGGCATCATACTGGAGGATATCCCCCAGTTCGCCGGTATCCGGGTTCACCAGCCGGCCCAAGTAAAAGCTGGCCGCGCGCTCAATCTCACCCATGGCAACCTCCCGCACCTATTTCCACCCGCATCCCATCACGACGATGGATCGTTCTGGCGCCCTCTTTCCTCAGTGCCATTATACAGGGGCGCGCCGGCCCTGTCAATGAAGTGCACAAGCCGGCTGTGCAGTTTTCAGGTTTAATTTGCGTTCATCCACTCTCGCAGGGGCCGGCCCTGGACGGAGTCCGGTATCGGCATCTGGAGCAGGGCGCCGAGGGTCGGGGCGATATCCAGCAGGGAGATGGGGCCGACCAGGCCGTACGGGGTGATGCCCGGGCCGGCCAGCACGAAGAACCCGCGCATCTCGGGCAGGTCGGACGCATAGCCGTCGGCAACGCCGGCCTCCTCCCACCAGGCGCGGTGTTCGCCGCTGGGGTCGCCGGCGCGCAGGACCACACCGGGCGCGGCCTGCACCCAGAAATCCCCGGCGCCGGCATCCGCCCATCCCATCTGACGGGCGGCATCACCCGCCGCGACGCGCCGCAGTGCGGGCTGATCGCCGGCGGCGGCTCCTTCCAGCGCCTTCTGCACGCCCTCCACGTAGGCGGTCTGCACGGCGGGCGCGCTGTCTGCCGGCAGGTGGATCGAGAGGAACGCAGTCCCGCCGGCGGCGACAATGCGAACTGCGTCCGGCGGCACGGCCGGCGCGCCGTCCCGCAGTACCGCCTCCAGGTTCAGCACGCGCTGGTACGACAGTAAGCCGTTGGTGGTGCCGACCGCCGTCGCCGTTTGCGCCATATCTACTACGGAGAAGAGCGTTCCCAATGCCCCATCGAGCCGGCGGTAAACGGCGCGCGTCAGCGGGTCGTAGGCATCCTCGCCGTGGAGCAGGCCGGCCTCTGCCGCCAGGGCCAGCGCGTCGAAGACGATGACCATGGTGCGCGGGGAATCGCTGGACCACACCCAGGCGGCGGCGCGGGCCTGCCAGTCCAGCCGGCGGTACAGGCGCTCGACGAAATCGCCCCCGGAGGCCGAGGGGGAGGGGAGAGCCGGCGGCTGTCCGAGCGCATCGGTGAGGGCCAGGGCCAGGCCGGCCGGGGAAGTGTGGAGCGGCTGTGCGTCCGGGCCTTCGACAGCGGATGAGCCATCCGCCAGGGTGACGAAGATATCTGCGCCGGCGCCGCCCGGCTCCGTGTCCGGCCAGAAAAGGGCGGCATCGGCCGGCCCGCTCTGGCCGTCCCATGCCCATACGGCCGGCGCGGTGAACAGGGCGGGGAGTTCCGCTCCGCTGAAGAGGCCGGACAGGCGCGGCCGGCTTCCCCGCACCAGGCACTCCAGGTTGAGATTGGTCACCGCCGGCTCCACCGGGGTGACGTATTCCGGCACGACGCCGCCGGCGGCCAGCAGGGCCAGGTTGTGCATCGTGCCGTCGGTGATATAGGTGTGGAGATAGTCCGGGCGCGCGCCGGGCAGGAGGATGAGCAGGGCGCGCCGGGATGTCAGCGCGTTAGCGGCCGGCATAACGGTGGATACCGTCCCGGGCCAGGGCGCTGGGGTCGGCGCCGGCGGCGGAGCGGGCGCCCTGCCGGCCAGCGTGCTGAGGGCCAGCCCGATGAGCACGGCCGCGACCATCAATACCGCCGGCCAACTGCGGGAGAACCAGGAGGATGCCGGCTCGTCCTCAACGGAAACGATGACCGGGCGCAGGCCTTCAGGCATCGTCACCTTCCGCCACGTCCGGGGCGAGGCGGGCCAGGAGCGCATCGTGGATCAGGCCGTTGGTGGCCATACAGGTGGGCGTGTTCCACCAATCGGCCTCCCCCCGGATGCCGGTGACGCGTCCGCCGGCCTCCTCGATGATGATGCCGGCGGCCGCCTTATCCCAAGGGAACAGCGTCAGGTGCAGATACGCGTCGGCGCTCCCATCCGCCACCAGGCACAGCCCCAATGCCGCGCTCCCCATGATGCGCCATCCCCCCAGGTCATGGCTGTGGCGGTCAATGATGCGCATCATGCGCTGACGCGGGGCTTCCTGGCGGGGGAAATCGGTGGCGATAATGATGTCCATCCAATCGGTGCGCCGGCTGACCTGCAGGCGCTCCCCGTTCAGGTAGGTGCCCTGGCCGCGTGCCGCCTGGTAGCACTGCCGGCGCAGGGGGTCATAAATCACGCCCAACAGCGGCCGGCCGTTCTCGAACAGGGCGATGGAGACGCAGAAGAAGGGCAGGCCGCGGGCGTAGTTGGTGGTGCCGTCCAGCGGGTCAATGATCCAGCGGTAGGGTGAGCGCCGGCCGTTGTTGCCGTGGGCGCCAGTTTCCTCGGTCAGGATGTCGTGCTCGGGGAAGCGCCGGCGAATGATGTCGAGGATGGCCTTTTCGGCCGCCATATCGGCCTCGGTGACGATGTCGCGCAGGCCCTTGGAGCGGATATGATGGTACTGCCGCCAACAGCGCATCAGTTCGGCGCCGGCGCTCTCGGCGGCTTCCACCGCCGCGGAGCGGAATTGCTCGATGGAGTCAGCCATGATGGGTCAACGCTCTCCTTCTGACAGTTTGCCGGCCGGGCAGTCAGCCTGCCGGCGCGGACATGCGGGATTATACCCCTGGCCGCGAGGGACGTCAAAGGGCATATGCCCCCATGCGATTGTAAGCAAACTGTAAGCTTCGCCGGCGCAGGCCCATGCTATAATGGCAGACAGAAGGACGGTATGCCGAGAGACGGAGCGGAGGTATTATCCAACAATTTTTTTCCCGTTTATTCCCGATTATCGCTGACTATCGAATCCCACCTCCCATTATCCCATCACCTTCGTGTGGTCCCAGGAGTTCCGCCCCTCCTGGGACCACCACTTTTTTGCGCCGGCCAATAAAAAAGCGGGCCATCATGGCCCGCTTGTGCCAGTCGGGGCGAGAGGATTTGAACCTCCGACCTCACGGACCCGAACCGTGCGCGCTAACCGATCTGCGCTACGCCCCGCTGACAATGCCATTATAATCGAACTGCGCCGGCTTCGCAAATTTGCACCCGGCTCGCGCCGCTACCGCGTATTTCTCCCCTCCGCCTGGTTTATGGTATCATGCATGCGATCGGCCCCGCGGCCGCTGAATCCTTATTTGGCGACGGGAGATACGTTGTCCGCCACCCGGTTGGAGAGACTGGCAGTGCGACTGTTGCCCTGGGCTGTGTTTGCCGCCGGCCTGGGCCTCTATATCGCTACCCTGGCCCCGACCGTCGTCACGATCTTCGACGACAGCCCGGAGTTCCAGCTTGTCTGCTACCGCCTGGGCGTGGCCCATCCGACCGGCTATCCCCTCTACACCCTGCTGGGTTGGCTCTTCACCCGATTACCCATTGGAGACGTGGCCTACCGGGTCAACCTGCTGTCGGCGGTCTGTGCCGCCGGCGCGCTGGCCGGCCTGTTCGTCCTGGTGCGGGAGCTGACCGGGCGCCCGCTGGCCGGCTTGCTGTCCGCCCTGGCGCTGGCTGTCTCGCCGGTCTTCTGGTCCCAGGCCACCATCGCCGAGGTGTACGCCCTGCACCTGTGCATCACCGTCTGGCTGTTGGCGGCGCTGACCCGCTGGGAGGAGACGGGGGCGGAGCGATGGCTCATCATCGCCGCCGGCCTCTTGGGCGCCGGCCTGGCCCATCACCGCACCATCGTTTTCCTGCTCCCCGGCCTGGCGCTGGCGTTGGCCCTGCCGGCCAGGGAGGGGGAACCCCGCCGGCCGCGGTGGAGGTGTTCCTGGTGGAAGATGGCACTGGCCTGCGCCCTTCCGCTCCTGTTCTATGCCTACATCCCGCTCGTCGGCGCGCGTGCCGGCTCCCTGGACGGCACCTACCGCAACACCTGGGAGGGGTTCTGGCGGCACGTGCTGGCGCTGGACTACAGCGCCTTCCTGACGGGCAACCCCCTCGCCCAATCGCGCACCGCCGGCGATTACCTGCGCCTGTGGCTGGAGCAGTTCGGCCCGCTGGGCGGGGTGGTCAGCGTCCTGGGGCTAATGTGGTCCGGCCGTCGGCCGCGCACCGCCTGGGCCCTGCGGTTGACCTGGCTGATATGTCTGGCCTTTGCCGCGCTGTACCGGGTGGCAGACGTGGAAGTTTTCCTCCTGCCGGCCTTCCTGGCCGGCGCGGCCGGCATTGGCCTGGCCTTCGACTGGCTGGCTCACCGGGTGGGGGCAGTGCCTGCCTCTGGCGCACTCCGTTCAACGGTCCGCGTCCTGCTGGCGCTGGTGCTGGCCGGCCAGGCCCTCTGGGCCGGCGTCCAGGCCTATCCCCAGGCCGACCGCTCCGACGACTGGGAAGTGCACGATTGGGCGGTGCAGGCACTCTCTGCACCCCTGCCGCCGGATGCCGTCGTCATCGGCATCCTGGGGGAGATGACGGTCCTGCGCTATTACCAGGAGACACAGGGCCTGCGCCCTGATATCCGCACCATTGCCGCCGACCAGGAGCCGGCGCGCTGGGAAGCCATCGAAGGGGCGCTGGGGGAAACGGGCGAGGCCTATCTCACCCGCGGCATGGCCGGCCTGGCCGAGCGCTATCACCTGGATGCCGCCGGCCCCCTCATCCGGGTGCGGCCCAAGCCGGCGCCGGCGGAGAACCTGACCTGCGCCGGCGTCGAACTGCTCCCCGGGCTGTGCCTGCAGAAATGGGGGGTTGCCCTGCGCCGCCTGCCGGGCGGCTGGCATGCCGGCATCTCCCTGGAATGGCTGGCCCTGCGCGTGTTGGACCGGGATGTGCGCCTCTCCCTGCGACTGCTGGCCGGCGATGGGAGCACTGTCGCTCAGCATGACCGCCGGCCGGTGCATGAGGCGTATCCCACCACAGCCTGGGCGGCCGGCGAGACGGTCTCCGACTGGCATGACCTGCGGGTGCCGCCGGCCGCACCGCCGGGTACCTACGAGGCCATTATCATCCTGTACGACCCCGCCAGCGGCCAGGAATGGGCGCGCTGGAGCCTGGGGCGGGTGGAACTGCCGGCGGGGGGCGTATGAGCGGGTTGCGGGTTCGTTCTCTGCCGGCTCTTTCTCCCCGGCAGGCGCTGTGGGCGGTGCGGTTTTTCGCGCTTTTCCTCATCCTTCTCCATCTGGCCGCGCCCTATCTCCCTGAGGAGCAAAGCTGGGGCATCTTCCCCTTCACCTATTGGCCGCGCTGGCTGGAGTGGCTGGCCGCCGGCGCCGGCGCGCTGTTATGCGTGCCGCGGGTCAACGCAGTGGTGCGCGCGGCGCTCGGCTGGTTGGGCCGGCGTGTCCCCGCCCGTCCCGGCCGCCGATGGTGGTTCGCCGGCTTCAGCCTGGCGCTGGCGCCGGTGTTCTGGGCTGGCCGGCTGGTGCACACCCGCTGGGGCGATGCCTATATCCTGGTGAATGCCATCGCCCATCCGGAGGTGCGCCTGACGTACACCTGGCAGGCCCCGCTGGACCTCTTCCTGCACGCCAAGGCCTGGGCGCTGGCCAACCGCTGGTGGGGTTGGGATGTGATGCAGACCTATCAGGCGCTGAGCGTTGCCGCCGGCGTGGTTTTCGTCTTTCTCCTGCTGTGCATGGCCGACGAGATGGGGCGCACGCCGGCGGAGAAGGCCCTCTTCGCCGGCTGGCTCGGCACCCTGGGGCTGATGCAGTTCTTTTTCGGCTACGTGGAAAATTACGTCTGGATGACCATCGGCATCCTGGCCTATCTGTGGCTGGGAATGGGCGCCGCGGAGGGCCAAAGCGATATCTTCTGGCCGGCCGGCGTGCTGGGCCTGACCCATGCCTTTCACCCTTCCACTATCCTGGGCCTGGAGGCATCCCTGGCCTGGCTGTGGCGGCGCCGCTGGATAGAGGAGCGGGGACTGCGCCGGCGGCTGGCGATGACCCTGCGCGTGGCGCTCCCGATGCTGATCATCCTGGCCGGCGTGGTGGTGTTGATGGAGGCCGGCGGACACGGCATCCAGGCCCTGCTGGGGGAGGACGCGCCGGGCGGAGGAGACCACCGCTGGTTCGTGCCGCTGACGCAGACCGCCACGCGCTGGGAGCGCTATACCATGTTTTCGTGGGGGCATTTCCTGGACTGGGCCAATGAGCAACTGCTGGTGGCGCCCTTCTCGCTGGCGCTGGTGCTTATCGCCCTGACCACCCGCGCCGGCCGGCGCACCCTGCGCGGGCCGGCCGGCCGGTTCCTGGCGGTCGCGGCGCTGAATTACCTGCTGTTCATCAGCGTCTGGAACCCAGACTACGGCGGCCGGCGGGATTGGGACCTGTTCGCGCCGGCGGCTCTGCCGCTGACCCTGCTGGCGGCCTATCTCTGGCGCGGCATGGCGGAACCAGCGGGGAAGCCCAGCGGTGATATGCCTGTGCTGTCCCAGGCAGAGCTGGCCGAAGCGGCCCTGATGGTGGCCGGCGTCTCCGCCATCTTCACCGCCGCCTGGGTCTATTCGAACACCATTCCCTGGTCCTGGCCGGGGACATAGGCGCCGGCGTTTTGCGGAACGAAAGCGGGCATTCCTGCGTTGTATACATGGGACATCTGCTGGAGGAGAAGAGGAGTATCGCAGATACACTATGAGACCTCGTGGAGCATATCGCTATCCGGAACAATATCGCGCGCCGGCCGAGGCCCCTGTGCGGCGCGCCGGCACTCCATCGCCATCATCGGAGAAATCGGGCTGTATGCCGCGCCTGCTACAGGGCTTTTTCACCGCCTTCCTGGTCACCTTCGCCCTGGGAGCATTGGCGCTGGCCGTCGCTCTGTTCGGCTATGTGTACATCGCGTTACAGCTTCCGCCCCCGGAGGAACTGACCAGCCGGGCCGCCTCATTCGTCAGCACGCGCATTTATGACCGCAACGGCGTCCTGCTGTATGAGATTGACGACCCGCGCGGCGGCCGGCGCACCCTTGCCAAGCTGTCCGAGATTTCCCCGTATCTGATCCAGGCCACCATCGCGACGGAAGACGCCAACTTCTACCAGCATCCTGGCGTGGACCCGATGGGCCTGGCACGCGCCGTGTATCATGCCATCAAGGACCGCGAGATCACGGTGGGGGGAAGCACCATCCCCCAGCAGTTGGTGAAGCTGGTGTTCCTCAGTCCGGAGCGCACTATCCGCCGCAAGATCAAGGAGGCGGTGCTGGCGGCGGAGATTTCCCGCCGGTACTCGAAGGACCAGATCCTGGAAATCTATCTGAACGAGATCTATTACGGCAACCGGGCCTACGGCATTGAGGCCGCGGCCGAGGTGTATTTTGGCAAGCGGGCGGCCGATCTGACGCTGGCGGAGGCGGCACTGCTCGCCGGCATCCCCCAGGCGCCGGCGGTGTACGACCCCTTCACCAACCCCGAGGCCGCGCGTGAGCGCCGTTCCCAAGTCCTGCGCCTGATGGTGAAGAACGGCTATATCACCGAGGCGCAGGCGCAGGCCGCGGAAAAGGAACCTCTGCCCACGGCGCGCGTGTCGCTGGACCTGAAGGCGCCGCACTTCGTGATGTATGTGCGCCAGCAGTTGGAACAGCGCTACGGGCCGGAGGTGCTGTACAAAGCCGGCCTGCAGGTCACCACCACCCTGGACTACAACCTGCAGGTTATCGCTGAGGAGCAGGTGCGCCAACATGTCCTCGCCCTGCAGGACCGCCACGTGACGAACGGCGCGCTGGTGGCTATCCAGCCGGCGACGGGCGAGGTGCTGGCTATGGTGGGAAGCCGCGGCTTCTTCGACCCGGATATCGACGGGCAGGTCAATGTGGCCGTGCGGCCGCGCCAGCCTGGCTCCGCCATCAAACCGCTGACGTATCTGGCGGCTTTCGAAAAGGGGTGGACGCCGGCCACCCTGATTTGGGATGTGGAGACCGAGTTCCCCGACGGCGCCAATCCCCCCTATAAGCCCACCAATTACGACGGCAAGTTCCACGGGCCGGTGCTGGTGCGGCAGGCGCTGGGCAACTCGTACAATGTGCCGGCGGTGAAGGCCCTGCAGTTCGTCGGCATCCCCGGCCTGCTGGACATGGCGCGCCGGCTGGGCATCACCACCCTGAACCGGCAGGACTACGGCCTTTCCCTGACCCTGGGCGGTGGGGAAGTTACCCTGCTGGAGCTGACCTCGGCCTATGCGGTGCTGGCCAACGGGGGTGTGCGCGTGCCGCCGGCGACCATCCTGCGCATCGAGGATGCTCACGGCCGCGTGCTGGAGTCCTACTCGCCGGCGGGACAGCAGGTCGTCTCACCACAGCACGCCTATCTCATCACCCACATACTGGCGGATAACGACGCGCGCCAGCCCACCTTCGGGCCGAACAGTGTCCTGCGGCTGAGCCGGCCGGCGGCGGTCAAGACCGGCACCACCAACGACTTTCGCGACAACTGGACGATCGGCTACACGCCCGACCTGGCGGTGGGCGTCTGGGTGGGCAACAACGACAATACCCCCATGCAGAACGTCTCCGGTGTGGCCGGCGCTGGCCCCATCTGGCACGATTTCATGGAGCGCGCCCTGGCGAACGTGCCGGCGCGCGACTTCCCGCGGCCGGCCGGCATCGTGGAGATCGAGATTTGCGCCGATTCCGGCACCATCCCCAGCGAGGCCTGCCCCCAGCGGCGCATCGAAATCTTCGCCGAGGGGCAAGGTCCCCTCGGGCCGGAGCATGACTTCCATCAGATGGTTGCCATTGACACCAGCACCGGCCAGCTCGCCACGGAGTTCTGTCCGCCCGAGCTGGTGGAGCGCCGGCCGATGGAGGTGTATCCGCCAGAGGCGCTGGAATGGGCACGCGCCAACAACCGGCCCATCGCGCCGACGGAGCCTTGTTCCGTCCACACGGGGCCGGTACACCTGGCGATTTTCGAACCGAAGGACGGCCAGACCGTGGCCGGCCAGGTGCCCATCTTCGGCGTGGTGCAGGTGCCCGGCCTGGCGGAGTTCCGCGTGGAGTATGGGGAAGGGCCGGCGCCCATCGGATGGGGGCACGTGGCCGGCCCATTCTACCAGCCCGTGGACGGCGGTATGCTGGCGGTATGGGACACGACGGCGCTGAAAGATATGGATTATTCCCTGCGGATTATCGCCCTCGACAGCGCCGGCCACGCGTATGAAGCGCGCGTCCATGTGTGGGTGCAGAACCAGGGCCTGGAGACGCCAACACCCACGCCGGAACCGACGTTGGAGCCTACCCCTGAGCTTACCCCCACCCCCGCACCTACGCCGCCGGCGCTGTCTGCCGAACTGCGCTGGCCGGCACAGATGGCGGTGGTGGGCGGATTGCTGTCGGTGCAGGGGAGCGCGGCCGGCGAGGGGTTCGTGAGCTATCGGCTGGAGTACGGCGCCGGGGAAGAGCCGGCGGAGTGGCTGACCCTGGTGGAGAGCGAGACGCCGGTGCCGGCGGGTGTCCTGGCCCAGTGGGATACCACCACGGTGCCCGACGGGCTGTACACCCTGCGCCTGCAGGTCGTCGGGCGGAACAGTATGATCGCGGAAACGAGCGTGATGTGCAGTATTGATAATACGCCGCCGGCCGTGCGCATCCTTTCGCCGGCGCCGGACAGCAGGGTGCCGGCGGGACAGCCGCTCCAGGTGAAGTTGGAGGCTTCCGACAACCTGGGCATTGGGCGGGTGGAAATCCTGCTGGATGGGACGCGCGCCGCCGCACTGACCAGTGCTCCGTTCGAGTGGAGCTGGGGCGCGCCGACAGCGGGGGCGCATCAGCTCCAGGCCGTGGCGTATGACCTGGCCGGCAACACCACGTACAGCGCAGTGATCGCTCTGACCGTGGGGGAATAAGAGACAGCAGCTAAAGCGGCCCGTCGGGGAAGCCGGCGGGCCGCTTTATTTACTCCTACGGCAGGAAGCCCAGAGGGTTGCGCTGGACATCGCGCTGCCAAATCTCGAAGTGCAGGTGACTGCCCGTGGAGCGGCCGGTGGAGCCTACCAGCCCGATCTTGGCCCCGCGCAGGACGGAGGTGCCGGCGGAGACCAGGATTTTGCTCAGGTGAGCGTAATAGGTGACGAAGCCGTTGCCGTGATTGATGATGATCAGGTTCCCGTAGCCGGTGTCGTCCCAGCCGGCGAAGACCACGTAGCCGGAGTCGCTGGCGTAGACCGGTGCGCCGGTGCCGGCGCCGATATCGAGCGCTCGATGCAGGCTCCAGTATCCTTGGGTGATATAGCCCTGCGCCGGCCAGATGAAGGCGCCGCTTCCCTTCAGGGCGTTGGCCGGCAATGCCACATCAAAGCGGTGGAGCCGGCGCGGGACATAGGGTTTCACGCCGTCGGGGATGATGAGCTTCTGACCGACCACCAGCTCTCCGCCGGCGCCGATCTGGTTCAGCGGATAATTGCGGATGGACTCCGGCGAGACCTGGTATTTCTCCGCCAGCTTTTCCAGGGTGTCGCCGGCTTTCACCTCGTGATACACCCCCGAGACGGGCAGGATGATCAGCTCCTGGCCGATGCGCAGGTCATCGGGGTGGTATTCCAGGTCGCCGTTGGCCCACAGGAGGGTCTCCGGCGAGATGCCGAAGCGCTCCGCCAGGCCGAAGACGGTGTCGCCGGCCTGCACGGTGTAGGTGATGATCTCCAGGCGCGGCCGCTCCGGGATAATGGTATGGGGCACCGCGGCGCGGGCGAGCACAGCCGGGCAGGGTGGGAGATCCGCCGGCCGCGCCGGGGTCGCGGTGGGCTCTGAGGCTGGCGCAGTCACGTCGGCGGGGGTGGCGGCGGCGCGCACAGGAGGGTTGGCCGGCCAGCGCGGCAGTTTGTCCCGTGCCGCGAACAGGCCGGCCAAAATGATGGCTACCAGCAGGATATGGGTGCTGAAGCGCTGCCAGAAAGGCGTGGGCGGTTCGTCATCCAGGCCGCGAAATCGGAGAGGGGACACGCGTGTCCGCCTTTTGCCGGGGCGTCCGGAGAGCGCCGGCTACACCACGTCCTTGTTCAGGGTGGCCAGGAATTCCCGGTTGTTGCGCGTGCGGCGCAGACGCTCCAACAGCGGCTCCAGCGCCTCGGTGCCGCCGATGGCCGCCAGCATGCGGCGCATGGTCCAGACCTTGGCCAGGGTGTCCGGGTCGAGGAGCAGTTCCTCCCGCCGGGTGCCGGAGCGCTCGATGTCGAAGGCCGGGAAGACGCGGCGCTCCGCCAGCTTGCGGTTGAGGTGCAGTTCCATGTTGCCGGTGCCCTTGAACTCCTCGTAAATCATGTCGTCCATGCGCGAGCCGGTGTCCACCAGACAGGTGGCGATGATGGTCAGGCTTCCGCCTTCCTCCAGGTTGCGGGCGGCGCCGAAGAAGTGCTTGGGCGGGTAAAGGGCGGCGGGGTCCAGGCCGCCGGACAGGGTGCGGCCGCTGGGCGGGACGGTCAGGTTGTAGGCGCGCGCCAGGCGGGTGATGGAGTCCAACAGGATGACCACATCCTTCTTGCATTCCACCAGGCGTTTGGCGCGATGGAGCGCCATCTCGGCCACCTTGACGTGCTGTTCGACCGGGTCGTCGAAGGTCGAGGAGTACACCTCTGCCTCGACGGAGCGGTCCATGTCGGTGACTTCCTCGGGGCGTTCGCCGATGAGCACCACCATTAGGTGGACATCGTCGTAGTTGGCGGAGATGCCGTTGGCGATTTGCTTGAGGATGGTGGTCTTGCCGGCCTTGGGCGGTGAGACGATCAGCCCGCGCTGGCCGCGCCCGATGGGTGCCACCAGGTCAATCAGGCGGGTGGCCAGCACATCCGGCGTCGTCTCCAGCTTGAACTGGCGGTTGGGGAAGATGGGGGTGAGCGATTCGAAGTGCGGCCGGCGCTTGGCCACCTCCGGGTCCAGGCCGTTCACCGCCTCCACGCGCAACAAGCCGTAATACTTCTCCGATTCCTTCGGCGGGCGCACCTGCCCTACCACCATATCCCCCGTGCGCAGGCCGAAGCGGCGGATCTGCGACTGGGAGACGTAAATGTCGTTGGGGCCGGGGAGCAGGCCGTCGGCGCGCAGGAAACCGATGCCCTCCGGTGTGATCTCCAGCACGCCGCCGCGGAAAACGTAGCCGCGCTGTTCGGCCTGGGCCTCCAGGATGCGCATGATGAGGTCGTTCTTCTTCAGGCGCGTGTAGCCGGTGACGCCCATCTCGCGCGCCAGAGAGCGCAGTTCGTCGAGGGTCTTGCGCTCCAGCTCGGCGATGGTGAGCCGCACCTCC
The DNA here is from genome assembly GCA_028275445.1 of Anaerolineae bacterium. Classification (GTDB taxonomy): domain Bacteria; phylum Chloroflexota; class Anaerolineae; order JACIWP01; family JACIWP01; genus JACIWP01. Next base: position 22,647 of record JAPWUQ010000020.1, read on the forward strand.
TCCACGACGATGGGGGGGACTTCTGGGCTGGTCGTGGTCTCCGTGGTCTCGGCGGTTTCGACCCCTTCGATGACCGGTAGCTCTTCCGGTGCCGGCCCTGTTGGCGCGGTGACGGACACGGCGCTCTCCTGCTCGTAGGTGTAGCCCGCTTCTGTGTCCGGCATGTCGTTCAGCTCGGTCTCCATCACGTTTTCCTCTTTTTCGTAATTCAAATGCATTTCATCCTGCATGTCCATAGGTGATTCCCTTTGGGTGATATGGAATGGCGGTGTGCTCATTGGGCGATGGGCTGTCTGCCAGATGGGAGGTGTGGTTGGGAACGCCGGCGGCTGTACAGAGGGAGATCGAGGTGTTCAATCATGCCGGCCGTTGGCCTGCGACACCAGTGGGATGTTTCCCATCATTACCGCGGGCGGCTCCGTTTACGCAACATCCATCATGGCAGTCGAAACAGTCCCGATTGTTGCACGTTGCGTTGCTGATTCCGACTCATTTGAGAGGTCAGGTAGGTTGAGAAACCTGTGCATTGAGAAGCTCTGAACAATACGCCTTGCGACGTGCAATGGACAGGGGAGCACACCTTCTCGTCGAATGCTCGATATAATTATAGCATTTTTGTGCGCCGGCGTCAAATATTGGCCGTTTGCGGTTTTGCATAAATGGCAAATTGGAGCACTGTTATTCTAGTGCCAGATAATTGCCTTTGTCCCCCCTTTCCGGTATACTCCCGCATCATACGAACGATACCCGCATCCGTTCCAAGGAGTCCCGCATATGCACGAACACGCCGACATGTTGATCCTTGGCGGCACCATCCTGACCATGGATGACCAGGGCACCATCATTCACCACGGCGGCAT
>JAPWUQ010000151.1 GCA_028275445.1 Anaerolineae bacterium
TGATCCTGCGCTTTGACATCGTGGATAACAGCGGCCGCCTGCCGGTGGTGTATCACGGCCCGCGGCCAGATATGTTCCAGGACCAGGCAGAGGCGGTGGTGGAGGGGAAGCTGAACGCCGACGGCGTGTTCGAGGCTTCCAACCTACTGTTGAAATGCCCTTCGAAATATGAGGCCGCGGCGACCGCTACCGCATCCCCGCGGTAAGGAACCGCCGGCGTACACTTCGAGCGAGAGGCGCGCATGATCGCAGACATCGGATATGGGGCCTTACTGCTGGCGTTCCTGAGCGCCGGCTACGCCGCGCTGGCCTTTGTCCTGGGCCAGCGCCGGCGCTACCCGGAGCTGATCCGCTCCGCCGAGAACGGCTTCCGCATGGCGGCACTGTGGGTAGCCGCATCCTCTCTCATCATGCTCTACCTGCTGGTCAGCCGCGATTACCAGGTGCGCTATGTGTTTGAGCATGTGAGCAATACCCTGCCGCTGGCCTACGTGCTCTCCGCCTTCTGGGCCGGCCAGGAGGGGTCCCTGCTCTTCTGGCTCCTGCTGGTGAGCATGGCCGGCCTGGTCGTGCTGTACAGCCAGCGCGACGCCGCGGCCCAACCCCTGCGCCCCTATCTGCTGGCGACCATCGCGATCGTCCAAACCTTTATGGCGCTGGTGCTGATCCTCCCCAGCAATCCCTTTGCCCTGCTGGCGAACCGGCCGGCGGATGGGCTGGGCCTCAACCCACTGCTGGAAAACGTGGGCATGATCTTCCACCCGCCGACGCTGTTCATCGGCTATGCCCTATACACCATTCCCTTCGCCTTCGTGCTGGCCGGCATCCTCAGCGGACAGCCCAGCGACGCCTGGATGGCGCGCGTGCGCCGCTGGAGCCTGATGGCCTGGCTGTTCCTGAGCATCGGCATCATCCTGGGCGCCTGGTGGGCTTACATCGAGCTGGGCTGGGGCGGATACTGGGCCTGGGACCCGGTCGAGAACTCCTCGCTGATACCCTGGCTGGTGGGCACGGCGGCCCTGCACTCCGCGGCGGTGCAGTCCCGACGGGGCATTTTCCGCACCTGGACGGCGGTGCTGAACATCCTCACCTTCGGGCTGTGCATCTTCGCCACCTTCGTCACCCGCTCCGGCGTCATCCAGTCGGTGCACGCCTTCGAGCGCTCCTCCCTGGGCTGGTACTTCGCGGCCTTCCTGGCCATTGCGATGGCCGGCAGTCTGGGACTGCTGGCGGCACGCCGGCGCGCCTTCGCCGATAACTACGCCCTGGAGTCCTACCTCTCGCGCGAGGCCGGCTTCCTCATCGGCAACCTCCTGCTGGTCGGCGCGGCCGCCGTCGTATTCCTGGGCACCATCTTCCCGGCCATCACCGAGCTGTTCCGCGGACAGCAGGTGGCGCTGGACGCCGGCTTCTACAACCGCTCCTTCGGCCCCATCGGCCTGGCCATCATCCTGCTCTTCGGCGTGTGCCCGGTCCTGCTCTGGCGCCGAACCACCCTGACACAGCTTGCCCGCCGGCTGATCGTGCCGGCGGCCATCGCCGTGCTGACCATCGTCGTTCTGATAGTCATCGGCCGGCGGGAACCGATCGCGCTGGTGGGCTTCGGGTCGGTGGCATTCGTGGCCGGCAACATCCTGATGGAGTTCGGCAGGGGCGCGCTCGCCCGCATGCGCTCCGCCGGCGAGAACCCGGTCACCGCCCTCTTGCGGGTGGTGGGGCGCGATCGCCGGCGCTACGGCGGCCTCATCGTCCACCTGGGCGTCCTGCTCATCGTCCTGGGCGTGGTCGGCTCCGGCGTCTACAGGCAGGAGTACCAGACGGTCATGAAGCCCGGCGAGACATTGGACATCGCCGGCTATACGGTGCAGTATGTGCAGTACGTGGACCAGGAACTGCCCGACAAACAGCGCTTCGCCACCATCCTGCGGGTCTCGCGCCCCAATGGGGCCGCGCGGGAGCTGGTGCCGGAGAAAAATTTCCACTGGAACGTGGAGCAGTGGGTCTCGGAGGTGGCGGTGTGGAGCCGGCCGGCGGAGGACTTTTACGTCATCCTGGCCGGCCTGAGCAGTGACGGCACCGCGACCTTCCAGTTTTTGCAGGAACCGCTGATGCTGTGGATGTGGATCGGCGGCGGCGTGATGGTGCTGGGCACCCTGCTGGCCTGGTGGCCGGCGGGAGAACGCCGGCGCCGCAGTGCCGCGGACACCGCCGAAGGATAGGACGGGAGAGATGCTGCCAATCATTATTTTCCTGTTGATGGCCGGCCTGACGGTCTTTATGCTGGTATATCCCCTCTGGCAGGGGAGTTCAGCGGCGCGCCCTCTGCCGGCCGCCGCGGCGCCGCGGGTCAGCGCCGGTAAATGCGTCACCTGTGGACGCGCCCTGGAGCCGGACGAGCGCTTTTGCCCCCAATGCGGCACGCCGGCGGGACTGCGCTGTCCGCAGTGCGGCAGGGCGCTGGCCGGCGATGAACGCTTCTGCCCCGGCTGTGGGACAAAGTTAGAGGGATCGCGATGAGGAACGCGCTTCGCTTCATCCTGACAGGAATACTGTTGCTCATCGGGCTTGCGGCAGTGCCGGCGGCCGGCGCGCAGGCCGGCGGCACCATCAATGGGGTAGTCATGCTGGCCCCCACGAACACCCCTCTGGCGGATGTGCAGGTGACGCTGGAGTGGTACGAGGGCACGACCCTGAAGCAGACGCTTCAGACCCAGACCGACGCCGGCGGGGGGTTTTCGTTCACCGGGCTGGCAGTGGGCGGAGAGAACGTATACACGGTGAGCGCGCTGTACAAGGATGTCGCCTACGCCTCGGACATGATCACCCTGACCGCCGATGCCCCGCAGAAGACGGTGCGCCTGGACGTATATGAGACCACCGACGATGACAGCGGCATCGTCATTGAGCGTGCCCATCTCATCATCAGCCCGCTGAACGAGGGGGTGCAGGTCGGGCAGATGTTCATCCTCTCCAATACCGGCGACAAAGCCTTTATCGGCAAGCCCCTGCAGGAGGGCGGCCGGCCGGTGACCTTCCGCATGTACCTGCCCAAGGGCGCGGATCAGCTCACCTTTGACGCCGGCGCCTTGGGGGAGCGCTTCATCAGCGTGCCGGACGGTGTGGCGGACACCATGCCCATCCCGCCTGGCCAGTCCAGCGCCCAGGTGGTGCTGTCCTACACCCTCCCGCCGCAGGGCAGTCCCTGGTCCATGGACTATACCCTGTATTACCCGGTCAAGAACCTGAACGTGCTGGTGTCCATGGGATGGATCGTGGAGGGCGCGCCGCTGGAATTCGCCGGCACCATGGGCGGCGAAATGCCGTTCCTGAACTACGCCGCCCGGGACCTGCCCGCCAACACCACCCTGCACCTCACGTTCAAATCGGGCGCGCCCGCCGGCGGCATAGGGAGCACTACCGCGACCGCCGCGCCGGCCGGCAGTTCCCAGCGCACCCTGTTGGGCATCGCCATCGGGCTGGGGGCGCTCCTGCTCATCGGCCTGGTGACCTATCCGATGTGGATACCGGGGAGGCAGGGACGGGCATGACCTCGCAGGCGAAACGCTGGCCGGCGGTGGAAGCGCGCGGCATCAGCAAGGCCTTTGGCCGCTACCGGGTCCTGCGTGGGGTGGACCTGCGCATCGAGCAGGGGGAGTTCCTTGCCCTGCTGGGCCCGAACGGCGCCGGCAAAACCACCTTCCTGCGCATCCTGGCCACCTTGAGCCGGCCCAGTGAGGGCCGCGCCTGGATCAACGGTCAGCCGCTGGACGGCGACACGCGCCGCGTGCGCCAGCAGATCGGACTGGTCTCCCATCAGACGTTCCTGTACGGGGACTTGACCGCCGAGGAAAACCTGCGCTTTTACGGCCGGCTGTACCGGGTGCCGGCGCTGGAAGAGCGCATCGCCGAATTACTGCAGCGCGTCGGGCTGTATGAGCGCCGGCATGACCCCGTGCGCACTTTCAGCCGCGGCATGCAGCAGCGCCTCTCCATCGCGCGCGCCGTCCTGCATGACCCGCCCGTGCTCCTGCTGGACGAGCCGGACACCGGCCTGGACCAGCAGGCGGCGCGCATGCTGCGGGAACTGCTGTCGCTGATGGGGACGGAACAGCGCACCATCCTGATGACCACGCATCAGTTGGAGCGGGCGCGCGAGATGAGCACGCGGGTAGCTATCCTCGCCGGCGGGCAGATCCGCTGGGACTCGCCCACGGCGCATCTCTCGACGGCGGAACTGGCCGAGGCCTATATGGAGCTGGTGGAACGCCGGCCAACCCACCCCTAGGAGCTTGCGCATGAGCAGTGCCTGGCAGGCGGTTTGGGCCATCGTCAAAAAGGACATCCTGGCCGAACTGCGCACGAAGGAAACGCTGAGCATGATGCTCATCTTCGTGCTGTTGGCCGTCTTTATCTTCAACTTTGCCTTTGACCTGCGGGTGGAGAACGTGCGGGAGGTCGCGCCGGGGGTGATGTGGGTGGCGTTCGTGTTCGCCGGCGTCCTGGGGCTGAACCGCTCCTTCATCCAGGAGGCGGACAAAGGATGCCTGGACGGCCTGCTGATGACGCCGGTGGAGCGCAGTGTAATCTACTTCGGCAAGATGCTGGGCAATCTGATTTTCATGCTGGTGGTGGACGCCATCGCCCTGCCGGTCTTCTCCGTACTGCTCAACCTGGCGCTGGTGCGCTGGGACATCGCGCTGATTGTGGTGCTTGGCACGCTCGGCTTCGCCGGCGTCGGCACGCTCTTTTCCGCCATGACCGCCAACACGCGAGCGCGCGAGGTGATGCTGCCCTTGCTGTTGTTCCCGGTGGCCCTGCCGCTGGTGCTGGCGGCAGTGAAGGCCACCGCCGGCGTGCTGGACGGCGCCGGCCTGCGCGAGGTCGCCAACTGGCTCAATCTGCTCATCGGCTATGATGTGGCCTTCCTGACGATCTCATACCTGACCTTCGATTATGTGGTAGAAAGCTGATGGGAGGAATCTTTGCTATGGAACGCTGGGGGGTAAGCAAACTCGCCATCGTCCTGCACGGGCTGGCCGGCGCCGCCATCCTGGTAGCGCTGTACATGGCGCTGGTCTTCGCGCCCACCGAGGCCACCATGGGCCACGTACAGCGCATCTTTTACTGGCATGTCGCCACCGCCTGGGTGGGGTTCTTCGCCTTCTTCATCACGCTGGTGGCCAGCATCGCGTATCTGCGCACCGGCCGGCGGCGCTGGGACATCGTGGCGCTCTCGTCGGTGGAGATCGGCCTGGCCTTCGCCGTCATTATGACGGTGACCGGCTCCCTGTGGGCCAAGCCGGTCTGGAACACCTGGTGGACCTGGGAGCCGCGCCTGACGACGGTCGCCATCATGCTGTTGATTTACGCGACCTATCTGCTCCTGCGCCGGGTGATCGAGGACCCCGGCCGGCGTGCCCGCTTCGCCGCCGTGTACGGCATCGCCGGCTTCGTCAGCGTCCCCATCACCTTCATGGCCATCCGCTGGTGGCGCACCATCCACCCTGTCATCTTCAAGAGCGAGGGCTTCGATCTGACGCCGGCCATGCTGGCCGCGCTCATCGTCTCGGTGCTGGCCTACTCCCTGCTGTACATTTCCCTGCTCCTGCTCCGCACCCAGCTCGAGTTTCTCAGCGATGAGGTGGCGGAACTGCGGGAATCTCTGGACGAATAAGGAGAAAGAGGAGATGACATACCTGGTTGCGGCCTATGCGGTCATGTGGTTGATCACGTTTATCTTTGTGCTCAGCATGGCGATGCGGCAGAGACGCCTGGCGGCGGAGCTGGAGGCGCTGAAAGAACGCCTGCAGGAGACGAAGCGCTATGGGGAATAGACGAGCGCCGGCAGCGCGGCGGCGCGCTGCCCTGCTGGTCACACTTCTGGCGCTAGGGGCCTTTCTGAGCGCCTGCGGGACGAACTCGCCCCAGGCGGCACTGCGGCCGGCGGCCGTCACCGCACCTGCGCCGGCCGTCTCCACCCCGCCGCCCACTGCCACCTGGGTGTCCCTGCCCACCGACACTCCGCCGCCGACGGCCACGCCGTCGCCGGCGCCGGCCACCCCGACCAAGCTGGCCGTCGCCCCGGTGCCCGGGGCGCTGGCGCCCGATTTTGTGATAAGCGACCTGGAGGGCAACCCGATCCAGCTCAGCGCGTACCGGGGCAAGCGGGTCCTGCTCAATTTCTGGGCCACCTGGTGCCCGCCCTGCCGCTATGAGATGCCGGCCCTCCAGGAGGCCTACACCGCCTTTGCGGACGACGACTTCGTCATCCTGGGCATCAACTACCTGGAAGCCAGCGAGGATGTGCGGGCCTTCATGGAGAGCCTCAGCTTGACCTTTCCGGTCGGCATTGACAGCAGTGGAGAGGTGTTCCGGGGCTATCGGGTGGTTTCCATCCCCACATCCTTCTTTATCAACCGCGATGGTGTGATCATCGCCCTATACCGCGGCCCATTGACGAGAGAGGCCATCGAACAGGCCCTGGCCAAAGCGCCGTGACAGGCGGGGAGACAGCGGTCATGAAATATGACCCGGAGCGACACCGCCGCCGTTCCCTTCGTCTGCCCGGGCACGACTACGCCTCAAGTGGGGCATATTTCGTGACCCTGGTGGCATATGAACGGGCATGCTGGTTCGGCGAGGTAGTGGATGCGGGGGTCAATTGTCAGGTCATGCGGAGCGAATACGGCAGGATCGCCCGGGAGGAATGGTTTTGCACCGCCCAGCGCCGGCCCAACGTGATCCTGCATGAAGACGAATTTGTCGTCATGCCCAATCATGTGCACGGGATCATCTGGATCATGGAGGACGAGGTAGGGGCACAGCGGCGCTGTGCCCCTACGATGCACGACCACAATCCCTCCCTATATGTTGCTCCGGGCTCTCTCGGGGCCATTGTGCGGGCCTATAAATCAGCGGTCGCCCGCCGCAT
>JAPWUQ010000152.1 GCA_028275445.1 Anaerolineae bacterium
CTGGGGTGGCTACATCTTTCAGGACCCACAGATCAAAATCGGGGACCGCACGGTAAATGTGCTGGTCGCCATGGATGTCCCGGAGGGGGCTACGGTCAGCCGGCCCTCGCATCTGGTCGCGCACGTGCCGCGCAACGTGCCGGCGGAGGTCATTGACCCGTTCGGCTGGCGCGTCCAGGTGGTGCCGGCGCCGCCGCAGTCCGGCCCGGTGACCGTCTCTGTCCTCATGATCCGTGTAGCGCGAGCAGATAGGGGTCAGTCTTACCCCGTCCAGGTGACGGTTTTTGACGACGCCGGTTTTTCTGTTACCGTGAACGGCCGTGCCGGCGAGCTGATTGTCGTGCCCTACACCCAGACCCAATGACGACAGCCGTACACCAAAAAGGCCCCAGCCCTTCGCAGGCTGGGGCCTTTTCAGTATTGCTATCCGTTCCCCACCAGTTCCCGTTCCAGCACGCCGGTCATACAGCCGATGGCGCCGGCGGCTTTCATCAGCTCACCCACCTCGACCTCGTGGCAGATGATGCCGGCGCGCTCGTACAATGACCGGGTGACCGGGTTGCCGGCCGGCATCAGCACCCGCCGAGGGCCCAACGCCACCAGGTTCAGCGCCATGCCCTGCTCCGCCTCCCGCTCATCCTGGATGAAGAGCACCCGGAACCCGCGCTGGTGCAGGGCTTCCACCGCGGCATACGGCACGCGGCCCGGCCAGGCCAGCGCCAGGTCGCGATCTACGATGCGCAGAGTGCCCATCAGATGCATGGCGCCGTAGGGCAGTCCGACCTGAATTACTTCCACGCCCAGCTCCCGCAGGGTGCCGGCGACCTGCGCGGCGCCCTCGGCATTGGTGCGAATGCCCGTTGCCAGCAGGACCGTGCGAGGGTCCAGCCACATGGCATCCGCGCCTTCAAAGGTGCCGCGGCCGTGAACGGTGTGCAGTATAGGAATGCCCAGTTCCGCCAGCCGGCGCGCTACCCAGCGCTCCTCGCCGGCGCGCACGGTGGAGGCCGGCCGGCCGACAACCGCCCCCTCCGGGGTCATGAAGAACAGGTCAGCGGCGAACAAAAGGTTCGGCGGCGGCACTTGAGACGGCGCGACCAGATGGACGGTCACGCCGGCAGCGCGGTAGGCGTCGGCCAGCGCGCGGTGCTGGCGGCGCGCCAGGCCGGCATCTATCGGCGCCAGCATCTGCACAGCATTGGGATCCCGGATATCCTCCAGCTCCGGCCCCGGCTCGTGCAGGAGCACCGCGCGCAGAGGGGCCCATTCCGAATCTGCGCCGCAGGGATGCCAGAGGAGGCCGATTTCCTGGCGCGTGCTCTGCCGGCGCGGGGACCATCCCTCGCCCCCATAGGCGGAGGTTTCGTATATGGAGAGGGCCGGCTGTTCACCACCGCTCATAGCTCACCAGTTCCTCCAGCGGCTTGCGGCGTTTCGGGCGCGGCTCGTCGGCCGGATAGCCCAGCGGGGTGAAAGCCAGCGGCTCCGCGTCCGCCGGGAGGCCCAGCACCTGGCGGGCGGCGTCGGGGTCAAAGGCGCCGATCCAGCAAGTCCCCAGCCCCAGGTCTGTCGCCGCTAGGATCAAGTGGTCCATGGCGATGGCCACGTCCACATCCACATAGGCCTTGCCGTCGCGGCGCACCCAGCTTTTGCCGGGGATGCCCACTGCGGCGATGACAATGGGGGCCTGCACGAACCAGTCGGCGGGATAAATCCTGCGCAGTTCGTCCTCCCGCCCGCGCGTGTGAATGACGATAAAGCGGAAGGGCTGGCGGTTGGCCGCAGTGGGGGCCAGCCGCGCCGCCTCCAACACCTGGCGCACCTTTTCCTCTTCGACCTCGTTCGGGCGGTAGGCGCGCACGCTGTAGCGTTTGCGGATCACCTCGGAGAATTCCATGACCACCTCCTTGAAATGGGTGAGAGTCATGCCGGCGCGCAGAGCACCGTGACGTATTATACCATATCATCCCAGGCGCAGGCGGTTAAGGGTCGCCCGGGCGCCGTCGTACACGCCCCAACTGTCGCCGAAGGCGGTGACGAACAGGAAGCCCATGTCGAGATACTTCTGGGCGTTATCGGGACCGCAGGCGATGCCGGGGATTTTGCCGGCCTTTTGGCAGGCGGCCAGCACATGGCGGATGGCCTCTTCGTGCTGGCGCTGATCCGCCGGCTGGCGCAGGTCCAGGCCCATGGAGTTGGCCAGGTCCGCCGGCCCGATCCAGCAGGCATCCACCCCGTCCACCCGCATGATGGCCTCGGCGTTCTGGACGGCCAGCCCGGATTCGATTTGCACCGCCAGGAACACCTCGTCATTGGCGGCGGCGCGGTAGTCCGGGCCGTAGATGCGACAGCCGTAAGCGCCCTCGGATCGGCCGCCGCGCGGGGGATAGCGCATGGCAAACGCCGCGGCCTCCGCGTCCGCCGGCGTGTGCACCATCGGGACGATAATGCCGAGCGCCCCACGGTCCAGCATGGCGCCGATGAGGTAAAAATCGTTCTTCCCCACGCGCACCATGGGTACCGCGCCGGCCAACCGGACGCAGTGAAACGCGTCCATGGCCGACTTTGGGTCCCAGATGCCGTGCTGGTCGTCCAGCAGGACATACTCACTGCCGGCCAGCGCCAGCAGTTCCGCCGCCAGCGGCGAACCCAGGGCGGCCAGCCCGCCGATGGAGGGCTTGCCGGCCAGCAGTTTCTCTTTCACGGTGTTCCAGCGCATCATGCGATATGCTCCTTGCGCACAGCGAAGATGACCGACCGCCGGCGGGAAGCCCGCCGGCCTTCGCCATCCTAACATAGGCGGGCCGGCGAGTCAAATTTGCCGTAAATGTGCCAGGCCCTTCCCCGGGGATGAGGAAGGGCCTGGCCGCTTGGCGCGCAGAGAAAGAGGGAAGATAAGGAGATGGGCTATCCTTTGACAGGTGTGCTTTCTTTCTCCAGGGCCGGCAGGATGTACTCCTCCACGAAGGCCTTGACATTATCCGGGTCGACATGCATGACCTTATGCCGGCCGATGGTTACCGAAGGCCCGTTGGCGCAGTTGTTGGCGCAGAAGCGCGCCCGCACGCGGAAGCGGTCAGTCAGCCCGCGCTGGCGCAGTTCTTCCGCTAGTTCCTCCATCACGCGCCAGGAGCCTTTCAGGTAGCAGTTGGTGCTGACGCAGACGCCCAGGTCCACCACCGGTTGGGTTTGGATCAGTTCCTCGATGGGCTGGTCCACGCGCATGGAGCGCCGGCCGTAGGTGGTGTGCAGGGCGTGATGCGACACTTCGCCCATTGGTTCGCCCAGCCACTCGCTGTAAATGGCCTGGACGGCCGGGTTGTCCTGGCTCTTCTTGATCTGTGCGGCGGCGTCCATGCGGTACAGCACTTCCAGACGCTCCTCGCGATCGGTGGAGAGCTGGGGTGCCGGGTTGCCGGAGCCGTTGATGCATCCGCCTGGGCAGGCCATGACCTCGATGAAGTGATAGGGGGCGTCGCCGGCGCGAATGCGGTCGATGAGCTGTTGGGCGTTTTGCAGGCCGCTGACCACCGCCAGCCGGACGGTGATGCCGTCCAGTTCGATAGTGGCCTCTTTAATGCCCTTCAGGCCGCGCACCTGCGTATATTCCACCTTATCCAGGCGCTTGCCGGTGATGCGCTCCGCCGCCAGACGCAGGGCCGCCTCGGAGACGCCGCCGCTGGCGCCGAAGATGATGCCGGCGCCGCTGACGTTGCCGAACGGAAGGTCCAGCTCCTGCGGTTTCAGGGTCAGCGGGTCAATGCCCTTCTCACGGAACATGCGGATGACTTCGTTGGTGGTGAGGACCGCATCCACATCCGGCACGCCGTCATGGCAGAACTCGGGCCGGCGGCTCTCGTACTTCTTGGCGTTGCAGGGCATGATGGACACGAAGTACAGCCGGTCGGGCTTCACCCCGAGCTGTTTGGCGAAGTACTGCTTCATCACGGAGCCGAACATCTGTTGCGGCGACTTGCAGGACGACAGGAGCGGCAGTAGATCGGGCGCCATCTTCTCGCAGTAGTTGATCCAGGCCGGACAGCAGGAGGTGAACTGCGGCAGGTTCTCGCCTTTCGCCAGCCGGCTCAGCAGTTCGGTGCCCTCCTCCATGATGGTGAGGTCGGCGGCCCAGCAGGTATCGAAGACGTAGGCGAAGCCCATCTGCTTCAGGCCGGCGCACAGCCGGCCCATGGCCTCTTCGCCGGTCAGGCCGTAGTACTGGGCGAAGGCGGCTCGCACGGCCGGCGCGATCTGCGCCGCGACGATGAGCGATGTATTGTTCAGCGCCCGATACACGTTCGGCAGGGTTGGCTTCAGGGTCAGCGCGCCCGTCGGGCAGACGGTCACGCAGTGCCCGCAGGAGACACAGCTCGTCTTATCCAGCGGCCGCTGGTCCACCGGCCCAATGGTCAGCGTCCCGTTGACCTCGTAATAGGTCAGGGCGGCGGAGCCTTCCATCTCGCGGCAGGCTTTCAGGCACAGACCGCAGAGGATGCACTTGCCCGGATCGCGCACCAGGATCGGGTGATTCTCATCCACCGGCACGCGGCGCATGGGGCGCATCTCCGCATCGAAGGTGACCTGGTACTTGGTCGCATACTGGCGCACCTGGCAGTCATAGCGTTCGGTACAGCCGCATTGGAGACAGCGCGAGGCCTCGCGCATGGCGGTCGCCACATCCCAGGTCTCGCTCACTTCCATGAAGTTGACCTTGCGCTCCTCCGCCGGCACCACCGGGATGGGATTGCGCGGGCTGGGGCGCACATTGCGAAACTCCTCCTTCGGCACCTCATCCCAGCGCCCCTTGGAGCAGGTATATGCGGGCAACTGCGGCGTCACCTTCCCGGTGCGCAGGAACTCATCTATGGCAATGGCGGCGCGGCGGCCGGCGCCGATGGCCGCCACGGCGATATCGGGACCGGTCTGGCAGTCGCCGCCGGCGAAGACCCCCGGCAGGGAGGTCTGCATGGTGAGCGGGTCCACCTGAATGGTGCCGCGCGACGTGCGGGCCAGCTCCGCCGGCAGGCCATCATCCTCCACCGTGTGTCCGATGGCCGATAGGATGGTACTGCAGGGCAGGACGAATTCGGAGCCGGGGATCGGCACCGGCCGGCGGCGTCCCGAGGCGTCCAGGTCGCCCAGTTCCATGCGCACACAATGCAGTTCCAGGCCCTGTGGCCCTGGCCGGATGGCGGTGGGCGCGGCCAGGAACTCGAACTGCACCCCTTCTTCGATCGCTTCTTCCACCTCGGTATCCAGCGCCGGCATCTCACTGCGGGTGCGGCGGTACAGGATGGTCACGGAGCGGCACCCCAGGCGGATGGCGGTGCGGGCGGCATCAATGGCGGTATTGCCGCCGCCGATGACCACCACGCGATCGCCCAGGCGGGGCTGGCGGCGCAGGGTTACCATGGTCAGCAGGTCAATGCCGGCCATCACGCCGGGCAGGTCCTCGCCCTCGATGTTCAGGCGCGAGGAACCCTGCGCGCCGATGGCCAGGAACACCGCGTCGAAGCCGCTGGCCCGCAGAGAATCCAGGGTGAAATCGCGGCCGAGCTTCTTATGGTACTGAATTTTAACGCCCAGGTCGAGGATGGATTCGATCTCGGCGTTCAGCACTTCGTCGGGCAGGCGGTAGCGGGGTACGCCCCAGCGGAGCATGCCGCCGGCGGCCGAGCGCATTTCAAAGATGGTGACGTCGTGGCCCATGCGGCGCAGGAAATAGGCCGCGCTGAGGCCGGCCGGGCCGCTCCCGATGACCGCCACCCGTTTGCCGGTATCCGGCGCGCAGGCCGGCTTATAGGGCAGGAGCTGATAGCTGTCCCAATCGGCGACGAAGCGCTTGACGGCGTTGATGTTCACGGCGCCGTCCACGGCGTTGCGCCGGCATTCGGTCTCGCAGGGATGCGGGCAGATGCGGCCGCAGATGGAGGGCAGGGGGTTGTTCTCTTTGATGACGGCCAGCGCCTCGGTGAAATTGCCGGCGGCCACATGGTAGAGGTAGCGCTGGATGTCCACGTTCGCCGGACAGCGCTGGACGCAGGGCGCCACGCAGTCGCCGTAATGGTTGCGCAGGAGCGACTGCAGATAGATTTTGCGGAAGCTTTCCAGCGCCGGCGATTCCGTGCGTATCTTCATGCCCGGCGCCACTTTCGTGGAGGTTGCGGAGACGAAGCGCACGTTGTCCCCGTCCAGTAATTCCACGGTGGAAAGCTCCGCACCAGAGGGTGGACTGAGTCGTGGGTCATATCCCAGCGCGGGGATATGGATGCCGTTTTGCCGGGCGGCCTCGATGATGGTGATGCCGTCCGGCACGGTGCACTTTTTATCGTCAATGGTGATCTTAATCATGGTAATCCTCGAGAGGAGATATCCGCTCTCCAGCCGATGGAGCGGCCGCGATGTACCCTTTTCGTTCTTTTGTTCACAATTATACCAGGGTTTTTCCGATTTGTCAAGTGCAATAATTCACAAATTTAGCTGGAAGGCCGGCGGCCTTCCGCCCCGACTTCACCCGATCCACGGATCGGGGTATAATGCATAGGTGACAAGCCGGCATATGGAGGTCACCCGCATGAGACAGCGCGACAGCCGGCGCTGGATGCTGGTCGTCCTGTGCATCGCCTGGGGGCTCTGGATGTTTCACCTGCGGGACATCCCCTACGGCCTGCACCATGACGCCATGTTCAACCTGGTGGATACCATCGAGGTGCTCCACGGCCGCCTGCACCTGTACTTCCCCGCCAACTTCGGGCGCGAGCCGCTCTTCATTTACTCGACCGCCGGCGTGGCCCGCCTCTGGCGCGCCGATTGGATCTGGGTCCAGCGGATGACCTCGGTGGTATGGGGTATGCTGGGGCTGGCCAGCACCTATGCGCTC
>JAPWUQ010000021.1 GCA_028275445.1 Anaerolineae bacterium
GATCCCGATCTGTGGGGCCACGTGCGCTTTGGCCTGGACGCCCTGCGGGCTAGGAGCATTGCCCGGAGCGACCCCTACTCGTATCTGACCGCCGGCGTGACCTGGATCAATCACGAGGTGCTGGCGGAATTGGCCATGGGTTGGGCCTACAGCCTTTGCGGGGCGCTCGGGTTAAACCTGCTTCGATTGGCCATTGGCGCCATCACGTTGGCGGTGATTGCGTGGCACTTGCGCCGGCGGGGTAGCACGACTGTCATCACCGCCAGCCTGGTCGTGATCGCCATGTTCGGCATGCAGGGACACCTGATGCAGATGCGCCCCCAGATTTTCACGCTCCTCTATTTCATCCTCACCATCGTGGTATTGCAAGAAGCGGAAGAACGGGGCCCCCGGATGCTCTGGTGGTTGGTGCCGATCTTCTGGCTCTGGATCAACACCCACGGCGGCATCCTCGCCGGCCTGGGCGTTGCCGCTATATGGGCTATCATCCGACTGTTCCAGATCGGCGTACAGCGGGAGGTCCCTTTCTCGCATCGGTTGCGCGCCGGCCTGCATCTGGTCATTCCTTTGCTGGGAAGCCTGGCCGCTACCTGGATCACACCGTATGGCCCGGGCCTGCTCGCATTTCTGCTCCGCACCGCCACGGTGCCGCGCCCGGAAATATTGGACTGGCAGCCCTTGCAACTCTCCACTGGTCCGGGGCTCGCCTATCTGATTTGCCTGGCTGTCACACTGGCCGGCGTGCATCTCAGCCGGCGGCCCCGCTCTGCTCCGCAGATGGGCATTTTCGCTATCATGGCCCTGACGCCCTTCCTCGCTGTGCGACACATACCGCTGTTCGCGGGGGCCGCGGTGCTCATCGCCGGCGAGCACGTGAACGACATGTGGGAGCGTTGGCGCAGTGCCCACATCCTGCGCCCCGGGCAGACCAGCCGGCTGTTCCAATACGTCGTCATCGGCTCAGCCGTTGGCTTGGCCGTGGCCAGCGTGGCGCTTTCCATTCCTAAGATCACCTTCATCTCGATTCGGGCGGGTAAGAACCCATATCCCATTCGCGCGGTGATGCTGATTCGCCAGAACGTTCCCGAGGGGAACCTGGCGGTTCATTTTAATTGGGGGGAATATGCCATCTGGCATTTGGGGCCGGCGGTTAAAGTGTCCATGGACGGCAGAAGGGAGACGGTCTACCCGGAAGAAGTGTACCAAATGAACATCCGCTTTATGACCGGACAGGGGGAATGGGATACTCTGCTGGAACAATATCCGACCGATATGGCGCTGGTGCGTAAAGTGGATGCCACGTATAACCTGTTGCGTTGCAAACCGGGCTGGGTACTGGTCTATGAGGATGATATCTCAGCGCTGTTCGTGCGCCAGGACTTTCGCTATCGCCGGGCGCTGGAGGAGGCCGCGACACGGATCGCTGAGGAAGCGGTGAGTCTGCGCTTCCCCTAATCCCCCCTCGCCTTGTGTGCCCAGCCGGGGGTCGCGATTCCGTGATAGGATGGGCCTGAAAACCCTTGATGCTCCCTGCCAATAGCCCATGCAGATGGGGCCTCTGAACCAGATGTGCCGGCTATATTCCCTCTACGCCCTCTTCTTCGGGGGGTGTTAAACCCGCTGTTTCATCCCGATTTGCATATTTCCCCAAACGCGATTATAATAATAGCCAGCATGGGCGGTTAGCTCAGCAGGCTAGAGCGCCACGTTGACATCGTGGAGGTCGTAGGTTCGAGCCCTATACCGCCCACCTTTGTACAGCGCCCGTGGCGCCGGCCGCGGGCCGTATATTTTACACGCGATGACCGGGACGAGTACGCCGGCCCACCGCCCACAGGGAGGAGGGGCCCTGGACTGCAAGCCCTTCCGGCAGTGCCGGCGGAAAACCACCCGCGAGCAGACGCCCTAACGGGCTTCGCCCAAGTAAGGCGTTCCGGCTGGCCCCGTTATCGGCCGCATGAGGATGCTGGCGGACAGCCGGCATCGAAATTGGGTGGAACCGCGGGCCCTCTCGCCCCAATGGGGTGGAGGGCCCGTTACATTTATGCAGAACGTCCATCTCGCATACAGGGGGTGATCATATGAACGACCATCAGGACGAGAGACTGCACCGCATCCGACACTCCGCCGCCCATGTCATGGCCGAGGCCGTGCTCGAGCTCTTCCCGGGTGCCAAGATCGGCATCGGGCCGGCCATCGCCGACGGCTTCTACTATGACTTCGACCTGCCGCGCCCACTCACGCCCGAGGACCTGGAGATCATCGAACAGCGCATGCGCGAGATCATCAAGGGGGGCTATCCTTTCGAGCGCAAGGTCGTCACGCCGGAGGAGGCGCGGGAGATTTTCAAGGACCAGCCGTATAAGCTGGAGCTGATCGAGGGGCTGGTCTCCGGCCGCGAGAACGAGGACGGCGAGGTGGCGCAGGCGCCGGCGCAGGAGATCACCATCTACCGCCACCACAACTTCACCGACTTGTGCAAGGGGCCGCACGTGGAGAAGACCAGCGACATCCCCATAGACGGCTTCAAGCTCCTGAAGACCGCCGGCGCCTACTGGCGCGGGGATGAGCGCAACCCCCAGCTCCAGCGCATTTACGGCACCGCCTGGCTCTCGAAGGAAGAGCTGGATGCCTACCTCCAGCGGCTGGAGGAGATTGAGCGGCGCGACCACCGCCGGCTGGGCAAACAACTGGACATCTACTCCATTGACCTGGACATCGGCCCGGGGCTGGTGCTCTGGCATCCCAACGGCGCCATCATCCGCCATGAGATCGAGACCTTCTGGCGCAACGAACACCTGAAGCGGGGCTACAGCCTGGTCTACACGCCGCACATCGCCAGCGAACGCATCTATGAAATCAGCGGCCACCTGGAAGCCTATGCGGACATGATGTACGCGCCCATGGAGATCGAGGGCCGGCCGTATCGCGTCAAGCCCATGAACTGCCCCGGCCATATCAAAATCTTCAAGAGCCAGTTGCGCTCCTACCGCGACCTGCCCATCCGCTATGCCGAACTGGGCACCGTCTATCGCTTCGAGCGCTCCGGTGTTTTGCACGGCCTCCTGCGGGTGCGCGGTTTTACCCAGGACGATGCCCATATCTTCTGCCGGCCGGACCAGCTCCAGGATGAGATCGGCGGTGTCCTGGACCTGATCGAGTTCATGATGTCCACCTTCGGCTACCGCTACAAGGCCTATCTCTCCACCCGGCCGGAGAAATACATCGGCACGGATGAGCAGTGGGAGTTCGCCACGGAGAAACTGCGCGCCGCGCTGGAACAGCGGGACAAGGAGTACGAGGTGGACGAGGGCGGCGGCGTCTTCTACGGCCCGAAGATCGATATCAAGCTCTGGGATGCGCTGGGACGGGAATGGCAGGGGCCGACCCTGCAGTTGGACCTGAACCTGCCCGAGCGCTTCGATGTCAATTACATCGGCGAGGACGGCAAGGAACATCGCGTCATCATCCTGCACCGCGCGGTGCTGGGCTCCATGGAACGCTTCATCGGCGGACTGCTGGAGCACTATGCCGGCGCCTTCCCGCCGTGGCTCGCCCCGGTGCAGGCCATCTTCATCCCGATTGCCGACCGCCACAACGCCTACTGCCATGCCCGGGCAGAGCTACTGCGCCAGGCCGGCCTGCGCGCCCAGGTGGACGATTCCAGCGAGCGCATGAGCGCCAAGATTCGCCAGGCCCAGCTCCAAAAGGTCCCCTATATGCTGGTGGTGGGGGATCGCGAGATGGAGGCCGGCGCGGTGGCTGTGCGCCTGCGGAGCGGTGAAGACCTGGGCAGCGTCCCCTTCGAGACGTTCCAGCAACAGCTTACCGAAGCGGTGCGCAGCCGGCGCTTCGAGCTGTGGAAGTAGCCATCCGGTGACAGTCACCCCTGCGGTGACTGTCACCCGCTTTTTCCCAGGCGATGGGCGTTCACCGCGCCCTTGGGGATGCGGCCGGCGATGATGTCTATCGCCTCCTGGCAGGCCTGGCGGTACAGCTCCACTGCCGCGTCCTCGGAATAGGCGGCGGTGTGCGGCGTGAGCACCACATTTTCCATTTGCCGCAGGGGGCTGTCCACCGGCAGTGGCTCTTCCTCAAAGACGTCGAGGCCGGCGGCTCCCAGCCGGCCATCCTGCAGGGCGCGGATCAGCGCCTGTTCGTCCACCACCGGGCCGCGGCTGGTGTTGACCAGCACCGCCCCCGGCTTGACCATCCCCAGCTCCCGCTCCCCGATGAGATGCCAGGTCTCGGCATTCAGCGGCACATGGATGGAGATCAGGTCGGATTGGCGCAGAAGCGTCTCCAGGTCCACCAGGGAGATCGAATACGCCGCGGCGGTCTCGGGCTGGACGTACGGGTCATAGGCGAGATAGCGCAGGCCCAGGCCGGCGGACTTCTCCACCAGGGAGCGAGCGATACGGCCGAAACCGACCAGCCCCAAGGTCAGGCCGCGCAGCCGGCGGGTGCGGAGGGCGCACTGGCGCGACCATTCCCCGCGGCGCATGGAGCGGTCCTGCCCGACCACGCCGCGCAGTGCCGCCAACAGCAAGGTCAGGGCATGCTCGGCCACGTCCTCCAGGCAGTACTCCGGCACATTGGCCACCAGGATGCCGTGCGCGGTGGCGGTTTCCACGTCCACCGTGTCATAGCCGATGCCGGCGCGAATGATGCCCTTACAGCGGCGCAGTTGGGGGATGGTGCGGGCGTTCAGCAGTTTGCGCAGGGATTGGATGATCACGACATCGGCGTCCTGCGCGTGGGCGACGACCTCCTCCTCGGTGCGCCAGCGGCCGGCTTCCCAGGCGATGCCGGCGCTCGCCAGCAGTTCCGCCTCGCCGCCGCGCGGGCTGAACAGGTCCTCATCATAGTCCACCAGCACGACCCGGTACATAAATCGCTCCTCTTTATTAGGTGACAGTCACCTTGGAGGTGACTGTCACCTGACTTTCTCGGCGTTACAGGCCGGACAGGTCGGCGGTCTGGATGACACGGTCCAGGTCCGCCTGGAGCTCCGCCGGCAGGCCCTCGATCTTCACGTTCAGGAAGCCCCGCACGATGATGGCCACCGCGTCCTCTTTGCTGATGCCGCGCGCCATCAGGTATTCGATCTCCTCCTGGGCGATGCGCCCCACCGCCGCCTCATGGGACATATCCACGTCGGCGAAGCGGGTGCTCAGCTCGGGGATGGCGGAGATGATGCCGTCGTCGCGGAGCATCAGGCCGCGGCACTCGAGATGGGCCTTGACGCGCGGCGCCTCTCCCAGCAGATGGCCGCGGGCGATGATATGTCCGCCGGCGGATATGGAGCGGGAGATAATCTCGGCCCTCGTCTCCGGCGCCTGCAAGACTACGCGCGAGCCGACGTCAATATGTGACCCCGGCAGGCCGACGATGACACTGCTGAAGCGCGCCACAGCCCCCTTCCCGACCAGGTAGGCCGTCGGATAGGTTTGGATGCTCTGTACCGGCTCCATCAGCACGTAGTTGGAGATGAAGGTGCCCCCTTCCTCCACCATGATGCTGGTGCGGGGCCGCACCTCCACATTCTCCCCCCAATTGTGGATCATGGTGAACGTCACTGTGGCGCCTTTCTTGACGTATATCTCCGTGATGCCCACGTGCAGGGCGGTGCGGACGTTAAGGTCCACCGCACAGCCGGTGATGATATGCAGTTCGGCCCCCTCTTCGGCGATGATGAGGTTGTGCACCTTCTGTGCTAGGCCGTCCTGCCCGATGAAAAGGCAGGCCTGGAGCGGGAAGGTCGAGCGGGCGCCGGCGCGCGCCCGGATGAAATAGCCTGTGTCCAGGTCCAGCTCCGCCGTGGCGGTGAACTTATCGGCATCCACCGGCACCGCCTTCCACCAGAAGTCGCGGATATCGGGATAACTCTGCAGTGCCTGCCGGATGTCCAGGATCTCCAAGTCCTGGATGTTCTGCCGGCGGTGCACCACGGAGTGATCCATGACGATGAGGGAGCCGGCGCGCTGGCGCTCCGTGACGTCAATGCCGGCTTTGGTCATGCGCTGACGCTGGGGCTCCGGCAGTTTGCTCAGGTCCTCGACCGGCGGACGCTCGCCGGCTTCATCGCGGTAGCGCCGCAGGTCCACGTCCGGCCCGATGGGCGCCGGCTTTTCCAGCGCCCGGCGCGCCTTCTCCTTTATATCCTCTGTACCACGCGACATGTCACGCACTCCTCATAACCATGGTGTCGGATGTTCTGCAGGATTTCCCGCGGGTTGCCGGAACACTGGATGACCCCATTGCACAGCACATGCCCGCGGTCGGCCTCGACGTAGTCCAGGATGAAGCCGGTATGGGTGATGATGAGGCCGGAGACACGGCGCTCGTAGTGGTGATGGGTGGTCTTCTGCAGGAGCTCGGCGATGATCTGGCCGATGAGCTGGATGTTCTCCAGGTCCACGCCGGATTCCGGCTCATCCAGCATGACCAGGCGCGGCGACTGGGCTTTGAGCTGGAGCAGTTCGGAGCGCTTGATCTCGCCGCCGGAGAAGCCGGCGTTGACATCGCGGTCGAGATGCTCCGTCAGGTTGAGCCGGCGGGCCAGGCCCTCGATGTCCAGGTTGTCGCCGTTGCCGGCGGCCAGCCGCACCATGTCCCGCAGGCGCACGCCGTGCAGGGTGGGAGGCCGTTGGAACGCCATGCCGATGCCCAGCCGCGCTCGCTCATAGGGCGGCAGATGGGTGATGTCCTGGCCGTCGAACAGGATGCGGCCCTGCGTCACGCGATAGCCCGAAAGCCCCATGATGGTGTTCAGCAGGGTTGTCTTGCCCGAACCGTTGGGGCCGAAAAGGATATGGGTCTCCCCTTCCGGGACAACCAGGTCAATCCCATGGAGGATTTCCTTATCTTCCACTGAGACGTGCAGGTCCTGGATTTCCAGCAGTGGCTTTTTCATACGCTTACCTCTCTGATGAAGTTGCCGGCGATGGCTGGGTCACCCTATCCTGCGCAGGCCCGCCGGCATGTACTTTGTTGCTATGCTTCGTCATGATCTCTGCTCAGCCTGTCCAGCAGGGTCAGGACGCCCCACAACAGCAGGAGCAGGAGCACGCCGGCCCCCATGCAGAGCATCCCGCTGAGCCAGGCCCCGCCGCCGTAGAAGACATATATCAGCCCGCCGCCGATCACGAACAGGATGAGAATGCCGGCGATGATGAGCCGGCGCTCGGTCTGGGCGCGATGCCGGCGCGGGTCAAACGGCTGGGTCATGCTTCCCTTCTAAGGGTATATGCAGTAAGTGCAATACATTATACACCGGAACGGGCAGAGAAGAAAATTGCGGGAGGGGCCGGAAAGGCCCTGCCAATGCTGTCCGCACGCAGGACCCCTGGCCCCCGTATATAGCGACATTATTCCTCTACTGGGAGAACCGCCCCAGTGTCCCTGGCACGACGCGCAAGAGGTCCTCGGAGCGCAGGAGGAGGCCGGCCTCGGGCACGCCGGCGCTGATGGCCACGAACTCTTCCTCCAATATCTCCTCATCCACCAGCACCTGCGCCCAGCGCTGGATGCCCACCGGCGAGATGGCGCCCACGGTCAGGCCGGTGCGGCCGGCGATTTGTTCCGCCGGCAGAAGGCGGACCGAGGGATCGCCGAGGCTTTGGCGCAGACGTGCCAGGTCAAGCCGGCGGTGGCCGGGGATGAGCACTGCCAACAGCCGGCCCTGGTTATCCACCGCCAGCATGACCTTGACGATCTGGGAGACGCGCACGCCGCGCTCTTCGGCCGCTTCCTCCGTGGTGAACACCGGCC
Source organism: Anaerolineae bacterium (assembly GCA_028275445.1). Taxonomy (GTDB): domain Bacteria; phylum Chloroflexota; class Anaerolineae; order JACIWP01; family JACIWP01; genus JACIWP01. The sequence continues at coordinate 7,774 of JAPWUQ010000021.1, forward strand.
GGCGGTGCGGCCGCACGGCAAATGGGATGCCGGCGGCCTCCAGCGCCTGCGTGACCGGGGTTTGGATAGGCTCGGCCATATCAGCCTGCTCCGGACGGCGCCAGCGCCGGGCCGGCGCCGGGCGTGCCTTGCCCGGCCGGCAGTACCAGCCGCTCGATGGCCTCCAGCCGGCGGAACTGGCTCATGTACAGTTGATAGTAAAAGCCGCGCTGCTGTAGTAATTCCTCGTGCGTGCCCCGCTCGATGATCTGCCCTTCATGCACCGCCAGCACCAGGTCCGCGTGGCGGATGGTGGACAGGCGGTGGGCGATGACGAAAGCCGTGCGGCCTTCCATCAGCTTCAGCAGGGCTTCCTGCAGATGGATCTCCGTGCGGGTGTCCACACTGCTGGTGGCCTCGTCCAGGATGAGGATGCGCGGGTTCGCCAGGATGGTGCGGGCGATGGCGATGAGCTGGCGCTGTCCCTCGCTTAGGTTACTGCCGCGCTCCGAGATATCGGTTTGGTAGCCTTCCGGCAGGCGGCGGATGAACTGGTCGGCGTTGGCCAGCCGGGCGGCCTCGATGACCTCCTCGTCGGTGGCATCCAGCCGGCCGTAGCGGATGTTCTCCATAATGGTGCCGGAGAAGAGGAACGGCTCCTGGAGCACGATGCCCAACTGCCGGCGCAGGCTGTCCTGGGTCACATCGCGGATGTCTATGCCGTCAATGGTGATGCGGCCGGCGTCCACGTCATAGAAGCGCGCCAGCAGGTTGACGATGGTGGTCTTGCCGGCGCCGGTGGGGCCGACCAGCGCGATGGTCTGGCCTGGTTTCGCCTCCAGGCAGATATCCTTCAGCACCGGCACCCCCGGCACATAGCTGAAATAGACATGGTCAAACACCACATGCCCCTGGATAGGGGGCATTTCGGCGGCGTCCGGCTTGTCAACGATGTCCGGCCGCACGTCCAGGAGCTGGAAGATGCGCTCCGCGCCGGCCATGGCCGCCTGGAACTGATTGTAGAGGTCCGAGAGGGACCGCACCGGCTCAAAGAAGTTGCGGGCATAGGTGATGAAGCTGACGATGACGCCGATGGAGATGATCTGACGGATGGCCAGCCAGCCGCCCATACCGACCACTACCGCGATGGCCAGGGTGCTGATGGCGCTGATGGCAGGGGGCAGGAGGGCGATGTAGGTCTCGGCGAGCGTGCCGGCCTTGCGCACCCGGGCGCTGGTTTGGTCGAAGCGCTCGATGGTCGCCTGCTCGCGGCGGAAGGCCTGGATAGTGCGCACGCCGGCGATGGTCTCCTCGCTGACCGCGTTCAGCGAGCCAATAGCCCACTGGGTCTCGCGGAAGGCCCGCCGGGAGAGCCGGGCCAGCGAGGCGGCCGTGAACAGCATCAGGGGCAGTACCAGGATGGTCACCAGGGTCAGCGGCACGCTCAAGGTCAGCATGGCGATGATGATGCCGAGCAGGGTGAGGATGTTGGAGAGCAGTTGGGACAGCACGTTCGAGATGCCGCGGTTGATGGCCTCCACGTCGTTGGTGATGCGGCTCATCAGGTCGCCGGCCTCGTTCTGGTCGAAGAAGCGCAGGGAAAGGGCCTGTAAATGGTCGAAGATATCCTGCCGGATGGTGCGCAGGATGCGCTGGCTGACGACGGTCAGCCAGTACCCCTGGACAAAGCCCAGCAGTCCGCCGGCCAGGAACACCCCCAGCATGATGAGCGAGAGACGCGCCAACTGCGCCAGGCTTCCGTGGGCGATGGCAGTGTCAACCGCATAGCCGAACAGATAGGGGTTCACCAGGCTAAAGCCCGTGGTGATCACCAGCAGGATACCGATGCCCACCAGGGAGCCGAGATGCGGTTTCAGATAGTGCATCAGCCGGCGGGCGGTACCCTTCAGGTCCTTGACGCTCTCGATGCGCATCGGACCGCCTGGACCGCCTGGGCGGGGGCCGCCCGGTCCGCCGCGTTGGGCTAATGCTTGCGGAGCACGCTGTATCATAGGTGTCAACTCCTCGCGATAGTGTCTGCGGCGCGTGGATCGCCGGCGGCCGGCGCCGCGACCTCAAACTCGGCCTGCTCGGCGTCGGCGTGCATCTGCGAATAATAGATATCCTGGTACACCGGGTTCGTAGCCAGCAGAGAAAGATGGGTACCGATGCCGACAACCCGTCCCCGCTCCAGCACGATGATCTTGTCCGCGTGCAGGACGGAGCTGATGCGCTGGGCGATGATGAAGTTGGTGCGGCCGCGGCGTATCTCTTCCAGCGCCTGCTGGATCTTGTACTCGGTTTCCATGTCCACACTGCTGGTGCTGTCGTCCAGGATGAGGATGCTGGGATTCATGACCAGGGCGCGGGCGATGGCGATGCGCTGGCGCTGTCCGCCGGAAAGGTTGCGGCCGCGCGCCTCCACCCAACTGTTGTAGCCGTCGGGCATGGCCATGATGAAGTCGTGCGCCTGGGCGGCTTTGGCGGCGGCGATGATTTCCTCGTCCGTAGCATCCGGCCGGCCGAAGGCGATGTTGTCGCGGATGGTGCCCTCGAACAGCACGATTTCCTGCGGCACGATGCTGATCTGCCGGCGCAGGTCATCAAAGCTTACTTCGCGCACATCCACGCCGTCGATCGTGACCCGGCCGGCGGTGACATCGTAGAAGCGGGGGATGAGAGATACCAGGGTGGATTTGCCGGCGCCTGTCGCCCCTACGATCGCCACCGTCTCACCCGGCTCGACCACGAAGGAGATATCCTGGAGCACATCCTCACTGCCGGAGCCGTTATAGCGGAAGAAGACGTGCTCGAAGGCCACGCGGCCCTGGATGGCCGGCAGGCGCTTGGGTTGGGCCGGCTCCTGCACTGACACGGGGATATCCAAGATCTCCTTGATGCGCTCCGCCGAGGCGGCGGCGCCGGAGATGAAGGCGATCATCATGCTCAGCATCAACAGGGGGAACATGGTGGTCAGCACATAGTTGTTGAAGGCTACCAGCTCGCCGACGGTGAGCTGGTTGGCGATGACCTCACTGCCGCCCAGCCACAGCACCAGCAGGGAGGCGGTGTTCATCAGGAGGAAGAGCACCGGGAAGGCGATGGACATCATCAGGCCGGCGCGCACCGCCTGCTGGTAGAGGTCCTGGTTGCGGCCCGCGAAGCGCTGGCGCTCGAAATGGGCGCGCACAAATGCCCGCACGACCTTGACGCCGGCCAGGTTCTCCTGGAGCACGGTGTTCAATGCCCCCAGTTTCTCCTGGATGCGCTTGAAGAGGGGGCGCACTTTGCCGGCGAAGATCGCCATAAACCCGAGCATCGCCACCATGATCCCCAGGATGATGTACGCCAGGCTCGGCTTGGTCAGGTAGATCATGATGACGCTGCCGATGACCATCAGCGGGGCGCGGGTCAGCATGCGCATGCTCATGGAGACCAGCATGCGCACCATTTCCACGTCGCTGGTGACGCGCACCATCAACTGGCCGGTCTGCATGTGGTCCAATTCGGGATAGGAGAGCGTCTGAATGCGCGCAAACAGCGTGTGGCGCAGGTCATACCCGAAGCCCTGCGAGGAGCGGGCGGCGAAGACACCGGTGATGGTGGCGAAAAGCACGCGCAGTACGGCGAAGGCGACCATCAGCAAGGCGGAGGTCAGCACGACCTGCGTGTTCCCCACGCGGATGCCCTGGTCAATGGCGCGCTGGGCCAGCCGCGGTACCGCCAGGTCCAGCGGCACAGCGAGTGCGGTGGCCAGGATGCCGGCCGCCACCATCCAGCGGTAGGGCTTAAGGTAGCGCAATACTTTCCAAAGGGCGTTCATCGGCGGTTACACCTCTGAGGTATAGGGTGATGAGTCGTAATGTGATCTGCCATATGGCGGCAAACTGTTCGTCGGAAATCAGTCCGCCGGCCAGATAGGCCAGCGGGCCGTTGGCCATGGCTAGCACAACCAGCGCCGCCTGCGCAGGGTCACTCCCGGGCGCGAACTGGCCCTGCTCCATCCCGATTTGGATGACCTGCGTGAGGTGGGAGACCTGGTCCTGGAAGCGGCGCTGGAGCTCCTGCCGGCGCGGGTCGTCATGCGCCGCCGGCGTCAGGATCAGGCGGTAAAAGGCCGGCTGACGGCGCGCCATGTTGGCATAGCAGTTCAGGTTCTCCTGCAGGACTTCCAGCGCCTGGCCGGCGCGGGCGCGCTCCAGCGCCTCCTGCCGGCGCTCCACGATGCGCGCCATCTCGCGCTCGCGCAGCGCGTCCAGGATGCTCTGCCGGCTGGGGAAATAGTTGTATAATGTCATATGAGAGACGCCGAGGATGTCGGCGATGCGCCGTATCGTCACGCTCTCCGGCCCACCTTCATGCACCAGGGAATGGGCCACGTCCAGGATTTTCTGGCGCATCATCGCGACCTGTTCCGGACTGCGCGGTGGTCTGGGCATTACAGCCGCTCCTTTCACAACGGAGGAAAGGACTAAAATTTACAACGTAAAAATTATATCCACCGGCGGCAGGAATGTCAAATACGCGAGGCGCAGTGACGGTCATCTGGCGCGCCGAGCCGTCGGAACGCTCGGCGCTGTGCCGGCGTCTATATGTATAGGCATCGGCCTTGTGAGAAAGGGGAGAAGAAGATGAGAGCACCGGAGGATTGGCGGCCCAGGATGAAACCGGAGGAGGAAGCGCCGGCCGGGGGCGGTGTCCCCTCCTGGCTGGTCATGCTGGCGGTTGTCCTGCTGGCGGCCGCGGTGGTGCTGGCCGGCGTGGCCGGGTACATCCTCTTCCAACAGGCTCAGCGCGGGCGCGTCACCCCCACGCCTCTTGGCCCGCACATAGCGGTCGCGCCGGCATCCGCGCGCCCGGGCGATGTTGTCGAGGTGTCCGGCATGGGCTGGCCGGCGCTGGCCACCGTGAAAATCTCGCTGGTACCCCAGGGACAGCCGGCTGCCACGACGCTGTACACCACCGCCCAGGCGGACGCTAACGGACGGTGGAGCCTGCGCTTTGCCCTGCCGCCCACACTGCCCTGGTCCCTGCCGGCCGCCGTGGACATCCTGGCCCAGGCCGAGGGCCAGGCCGTGGAAGCTCGCGCTGTCCTGCAGGTGGAGACAGCCATCAGTATGGCGACGCCGACGCTGGCGCCCATCTGGACGGCGCCGGCGACCGTGGTGCCCACACTGCCTCCGACGACAGCGGCCAGCCCGACCGTGCCGCCCTATACGCCGACGCCCACTGCCACCTTCACACCGCTACCGCCCACCCCCACCCCGATTGTCTTCCCGCCGACGGCGACGCCCACGCACCTCCCGCCCACACCCACATCCACGCCGCGTCCGCCGACCCCTACGCCCATTATCCCGCCGCCGACACCGACGGCCTTCTTCGGCTGGAAGGGGGAATATTACGCCAATGTGAACCTGGCGGAGCCGGCCGCGCTGGTGCGCGATGACCCGTATGTGGACTTCAACTGGGCGAGCGGCGCGCCCTGGCCGGGCCTGCCGGCGGACTATTTCTCCGCCCGCTGGACGCGCTCCATGTACTTTGACGCCGGCACCTATCTGTTCCGCATCACCGTGGACGACGGCGTGCGCTTCTGGATCGACGACCAGCTTATCGTGAACGAATGGTACGTCGGCGCAGCGCGCACCTTTGAGCGCAGTGTCTCCCTGTCCGCCGGCTATCACTATTTGCGCCTGGAATATTTCGAGTCCGCCGGCGTCGCGCTCATCCGGCTGGCCTGGGAGCCGGCCCCGCTGTACCCGGACTGGAAAGGGGAGTATTTCGGCAACCCGGACCTGGCCGGCGCCCCCGTGGTGGTGCGCAACGACCCGGCGGTGGATTTCGACTGGGGCGAGGGATCGCCGCGCCCGGAACTGCCGGCCGACAACTTCTCCGTGCGCTGGACCCGCCGGCTGTGGCTGGAAGAAGGCCCCTATCAGTTCCGCGCCCTGGTGGATGACGGCGTGCGGTTGTGGGTGGACGGCAAGCTGGTCATCAACGCCTGGGCGGACGGCCCGGTGCGGGAGGTCAGCGGGCACATCTATCTCGCCGGCGGCTCCCATGAAATGCGGGTCGAATATTACGAGCGGAGCGGCCGGGCAGTAGTGCGGCTCTCATGGGAGCGCCTGGCGGCCTTCCCGGAATGGCGGGGGGAATATTACGCCAACCCGACGCTGGCCGGCCCGCCGGCGCTGGTGCGCAACGACCCCGCTGTTGACTTCGACTGGACGGCGGCGCCGCCGGCGCCCTTCATGCCCCGCACGAACTTCTCCGTGCGCTGGGTGCGCTGGGTGGACTTCGGGGCCGGCGGCTGGACGCGCTTTGCCGCCGGCGCGGACGACGGCCTGCGCATCTGGGTGGATGGCCAGCTCCTGCTCGATCAGTGGCGCGACCAGGCCTATACCGAATGGACGGTGGACCGCTGGATGGCGCAGGGCTGGCATGAACTGCGCGTCGAATACTATCAGCGCGACGGCACGGCGAAGGTTCGTTTTGCATGGGGGGCGGTGACGCCGCCGACCCCGACACCTGTCCCGCCCACGGCCACGCACACGCCGGCGCCGCCGCCCTCGCCGACCTTTACCCCTACGCCGGCGCCCACCCTCACACCCACCCCCACCCGGACAGGGACGGTAGTGCCTCCTACCTCGACCTTCACCCCGGCACCGTCCTGGCCCACCGTCACGCCGGAGGCCGCCGGCATGCGTCAGCTCCGTCTCCAGCCCTGGGTGATACAGCCCGGGGAGACCGTGCAGGTGCAGGGGTTCGACTGGCCGGCCGGGGCGAAGGTACTGCTGGGGTGGAGGGAGCAGGACGCCGGCCGCGAGGATATCGTCTGGCTGGCGGAGGCCCGACCGGGCGCTGACGGCCGTTTCAGCGTCTCGCTGAGCCCGGCGCCGGCTTCCCCGCTGGCCAGGGGCGTCTTCATCGTCGCCCAGGAGGCGCCGGCAGGCGAAACCCGCGCTGTCTGGCTGACCTTTGGCGAGGCGATCCCGACGAGTCCCCTTTCGCTCGGGGAGCTGGCGCCGACCAGCGCACAACCCTATTTCCGTGTCTTCACCTCCGCGCAGGAATGGGAGCAGGCGCATCCACTGCCGGCGCTGAAGACCCGCGAGGGGCCGGGCCTGCCGCTCCTGCGGAGCCTGCGCCAGCTCCTGCCGGGCTTGCGGCCGCAGACATCCGCGCCGGCGTCGGTCTCCATTGATTGGGCCAATTACGTCGTGGTGGAGGCCTACCTGGGGCCGATGCCGGCGGAACAGTGGCAGTTCGAAGTGGTGGGGGCGGCGCGCACGGCGCGCAATGAGATCATCGTGATCGCGCGTCTGGCTCCGCCGGCGCAGAGGCCGACCGGCACGGGCCGGCAGTTGCGCTCCATCTGGGAATATCCGGTTGCCTTGGCGCTCCTGCCGCGTGAGGCCCTGCCGCGGGGGCCGGCGGTGCCGTTCCTGCTGATGACGAACCTGGGCCAGCGTCTGCAGGCCGTGCGCGTGCGGCTCGCACCTTGAAATTTGACATTCCCCTGGGTGTGGGCTATACTGTGTATACCCCATATGGGTATACGGATATCACGCACAGGGCAAAAGGAGCGAGGAATGGAACTGGAATTCAGTCTGCGGCCGACGGCGGAGGAAAGCGCCCCGGAGGAAGGGGCTCCCGAGGTCGAGAATGTGGTGATACTGGGGGGCGGCATCGCCGGCTTCACGGCGGCGATATATGCCGGCCGCTCCGGACTGAACCCCCTGGTCATCGTGGGCAATGCACTGGGTGGGCAGGCCGCCATGACCGAGGCGATGGAGAACTATCCGGGCTTCCCCGACGGAATCGGTGGGGTGGACCTGGCGGAGTTGGTGCAGAAGCAGGCGGTGAAATTCGGCGCTCGATTGGAGCATGACCTCGCCATCGAGGTGGATTTCTCGGTGCGACCGTTCGTTGTGAAGACTTATGGCCGGACCATCAAGGCGCGGACGGTCATCATCGCCACGGGGGCAACGCCCCGCCGGCTGTTCGTCCCCGGTGAGGACAAGTTCATCGGCCGAGGGATTTCCTTCTGCGCCACATGCGACGGCTATTTCTATCGCGACAAAACGGTGGCGGTCATCGGCGGCGGCAACAGCGCCCTGGACGAGGGCTTGTATCTGGCCCGCCTGGCCAAACAGGTGTATGTCATCCACCGCCGCGATCAACTGCGCGCGGAGAAGATCCTGCAGGAGCGCGCCTTCCGCAATCCGAAGATGTCCTTCATCTGGAACACCGTGGTCGAAGAGGTGCTGGGCGAGGACCACGTGACAGGCCTGAAACTGCGCAACGTGAAGACTGGCGAGGTGTCTGTCCTGCCGGTGGACGGGGTGTTCGAGTATATCGGCATGCAGCCGAACACGGAGATCTTCCGCGGCCAGATCGAGCTGGATGCCAACGGCTACATCATTACGGACAAGCGTCAACACACCAATATCGAGGGGGTGTTCGCCGCCGGCGACGTCCAGAGCCCCGACTTCCAGCAGGCAGTGATCGCCGCCGGCACCGGCGCCGCCGCCGCCATCGAGGCGGAACGCTATCTTGCCAAACTCGAAGAATAGCTCATCCTCCAGCGGTTGAGCGGTTGAAAGGCATGGGCCGAATCAAGCCCATGCCTTTTTTCATTCCGGACACGCGCATGTGCCGGCCGGCTTGCACCAGGCCGGCATTTCTGTTAAGATAGTGGGGCGGCTGGTTGGCACTTTCGGCCCTGTTCAGGAGGTAAAATGTCCCGGCTCCGGTTTCCCCGGCTGATCCGCCCGTCGACGCGTGCCTTCTGGGAGGAAGGCCGGCGCACCCCTGGCTATTCCCTCTTCGATTTTCTCCACGGGTATGTGTATGGGCGCTGGCCCTATCTGTACATCGGCATTGCCACCGGCGAGCACTGGATCGCCCGCCGGCTCGCGCCGCTGGTGCGCCGGGTGGGGGACCTGCTCACGCGCCAGGCACAGCGGCACGCGGCGCCGGCAAGCTCGCCGGGTTTTGCGGACACCTATCACGGCAAGGTGGTGCCGCCGGCGGCAGCGCGCCAGCTCATCATGGTCCAGCAAGAGGTGAATCTGCCGGAGCTGGAGCATATCATCCCCTATGCCATGGCGCGCGATATCGTGCTCAAGAACCCGGATCGCATTGCGGTGCTGGACTGCCCCTGTCGTGCCTCCCGCCCTAATCCCTGCCTTCCCCTGGATGTGTGTCTCATCGTCGGGGAGCCTTTTGCCAGCTTCGTCGTGGAGCATCACCCGCGCCGCGCCCGGTTCATCAGCCGGCAGGAGGCCGAAGACATCCTGCAGGCGGAGCACGCGCGCGGCCATGTGCATCACGCCTTTTTCAAAGATGCCATGCTGGGGCGCTTCTATGCCATCTGCAACTGCTGTTCCTGCTGTTGCGGCGCCATGCAGGCGATGCGCGCCGGCGTGCCCATGCTGGCATCCTCGGGCTATGTCGCTCGACAGCGGGCGGAAGAGGAGTGCGCCGGCTGTGGCGAATGCGCGGCGGCCTGTCCCTTCCAGGCCATCGAGATGCGGGACGGCAGAGCGTGGGTGATGGAAGAGCGCTGTATGGGATGCGGGGTATGTGTGGACCGCTGTCCCTCGCATATCTTGCGGCTGGAGCGGGAGCCGGCGAAGGGCGAGCCGCTGGAAATCCTGTCCCTGCTGTCCAATGGGGGATGACAGCAGGGTTGCGGTTCACTGCCGGCTTGATATATAATACATGCGGTGGGCAATATCAGCTCAGGATGAGATGATACACGCGATGCACCGTTTCGCAAGGGCGCGAAGGACAGGCTGTCTTGAGCGCCTTTTTCATGTCGGGTAATGCCTCTGGGGAACGGGATGTCACGCGTTTGCGGCCAATGCGGACACGATAATCCAGCGGACGCACGCTACTGCGAGCGATGTGCCGCGCCCCTGGCCAATCTCTGCCCGGCCTGCGGCTTTGAGAATCCCCCTGGGTTCAAATTCTGCGGCAACTGCGGCGCGCATCTTGCCAGCGCGCAGTTGGGGCGGGCGCCGGCGGATCAACTGCGCCGGCTCCAGAGCTTGATGCCGGCGCAGTTGATGGAAAAGATGCTCCATCAGGCCGAACACCTGCGCGGCGAGCGCCGCATGGTCACCGTGCTCTTCGCTGACCTGAGCGGTTTCACCTCCATCTCGGAGCGGCTGGACCCGGAGGATGTGTATCAGCTCATGGATGAGGTCCTGCGCGCCTTTGTAGAGGAAATCTACCGCTATGAGGGCACGGTGGACAAGTTCACCGGCGACGGCGTCATGGCCATCTTCGGCGCGCCGGTCGCGCATGAGGATGACCCGGAGCGCGCTGTGCGCGCCGCTATCGGGATGCAGAACGCGCTGGACCGCATGAACCGCACCATCGCCGGCCGCTATCACGTCGAGCTGAAGTGCCGTATCGGCCTGAACAGCGGCGAAGTCGTCGTCGGAGGGCTGGGTTCCGACCTGCGGCTGGATTACACGGTCATGGGGGATGCGGTTAATGTGGCTGCCCGGCTCCAGCAGGCGGCGGAGCCGGGGGAGATACTGGTCAGCGAGGATGTGTTCCGCGCCACCGAGCCGCTGTTCGCTTATGCGCTGGTGGGGGACCTGCGGCTGAAGGGCAAGGCAGAGCCTGTACGGGCCTACCGCCTGCTGGGGGAGCGCGCCCAGCAGGGGCGCCGGCGCGGCATCCGCGGGCTGGAAGCGCCGCTCATCGGCCGGCAGAGGGAGTTTGCCCAGCTCAAAGAAGCCCTTGAGGGCTGGATCACCGCCCGGGAAGGCGGCTTTATCCTCCTGACCGGGGAGGCCGGCATTGGGAAATCCCGCCTGACCAGTGAACTGCTCGCCGGGCTGGCCGGCCGCGACGTGGAGATCATCCGCGCCGGTGCGCTGTCGCACACGGCCGGCATTGGCTGGTGGCTGACGCGGGAGCTACTGCGCGGATACTTCGGCCTGGGGGAAGGAGAGGGCGGCAGTGCCATGTACCATCGGGTGGCCGGCCGGCTGGAGGAGCTGATGGGGCCGGCCGCCGGTTCCGCCCTGCCCTATATACTCAATCTGCTTTCCCCGGAGGCGGTGCCGGAATCGTACGCGCCGCGCATCGTCCATCTGACGCCGGCCGAACTGCAACAGCAAACCCTGCTCGCCCTGCGCGAGCTGTGGACGCACGCGGCACAGCGCCGGCCCCTGCTCTTCATCCTCGATGATGTGCACTGGATGGACCGTCCATCGCTGGATGTGCTCTTGTTCCTGATGGGGCTGGTGCCGAACGTGCCGCTCATTTTTTATGCCATTTCCCGGGCCGATGAGGGATATGCGGCGCGGGAGATATCGGCGCAGGCCCAGGAGCGTATTCCCGAACGCTTCCTGTCCCTGCACCTGGGTCCGCTCCCGCCGGCCGAGGTCGAACGCCTGCTCGACGAGCTTCTGGACGCGCCGGCACTGCCGGCCGAGTGGCGGCAGATCATCGTCAGCCGGGTGGAGGGCAACCCCTTCTTCCTGGAAGAGTTTGTGCGCATGATGATGGACCGCCGCCTGCTGGTGCAGGACGCTGCCGGCCGCTGGAAGGCCGAGGGAGACACCGCTGGCCTGGAGGCTGTCCCACGCACCCTGCGCGGCCTCATCCTGGCGCGTGTGGACACGCTGGAGGAGCGCGCCCGGCACGTCCTGCAGTGCGCGTCGGTGATCGGCCGATCATTCTCCCAGCGACTGCTGGCGGAGGTGGTGGAAGCGCCGGCGGAGCTGTCCCGCGACCTGCACCTGCTCGGACAGCGTGGGCTGATCTTCCCGGAAGCGGATGCGGCGGAAGAACGCTTCACCTTCTCCCACGCCCTGACCCAGGAAGCGGTGTATGACACCCTGCTGAAGAAGCGCCGGCAGGCCCTGCACCGCGCCGTCGGACAGGCCATCGAGCGGCTGTATGCCGACCGGCTCGCGGAGCAGGTGGAACTGCTGGCCCATCATTTCTACTTGGGGGAGGAGCCGAAGCGGGCGTTCCATTATGCCATCCTGGCCGGCCAGCAGGCATCCGCGCGCTATGCCAACCATGAGGCGCGCGCATATTACCAGCGCGCCTGGGAGCTGGCGGATGCCGCCGGCGCGACGCCGGCCCAGCGGGTCGCTGTCCTGGTTGGGATGGGGGATGCGGAGGGTTTCCTCGGCGCGTACGAGGCCGCTCGGCAGGCCTACCAGCAGGCCCACGCGCTGGCCGGCTCGCCCGCGGCGGGCCTGACGCCGGCAGGGCAGGCCGGCATCCTCCGCCGGATGGCGCGCGTCGAGGAGCGCCAGGGCAGTTACCCACAGGCAAGCTCCCTGCTCCACGCGGCGCTGGAACTGCTGGATAGCAGTACATCTCAGGATGCCGAACAGGAGCGGGCGCGGGTCTACAGCGACCTGGGATGGGTGGCGTTCCGCCAGGGGCTGGCGGATGAGGCGTGGAAATGGATGATGCGGGCGCTCGCTATCCTGGAGCCCTCGGATAACTGGCAGGACCTGGCCGCGGTGTACAACCGCATGGCCGGCGTCAGCTATCAATTGGGCGATTGGGAGCGTGCGGCGGAATATGCGCGCAAGGGCCTGGAACTGCGCGAGCGCATCGGCTATACCTACGGCCTGTCCATGTCGTATAACAACCTGTCGGTGATCTATATGGCCGGCGGCGATTGGGACCGCGGCATCCTGTACGCTGAAAAGAGCCTGGCGCTCAAACAGCAGATCGGCGACGTGGAAGGCGTGGGCATTTCCTTCAACAACCTGGGCATGGCGTATAAGGACCGCGGGGACCTGGACAGGGCGCGCCAGTATCTCCTGCAGGCCCTGGACATCGCCCGTAAAATCCGCAACGCCAACCTGTTGGCCTCCGCGCTGGCCAACCTGGCCCACGTCTACCTGCTGGAAGGGCGCTGGGCGGATGGTGTCAGCTATGGGGAGGAGGCCCTGCGGGTGGCGGAGGAATCTGGCTCCATCGAACAGCAGGTGGAGGCACACTGCCTGCTGGCGGAGGGCTGGCTGAGCGCCGGCGATCCCGAGCGCGCCGAACAGCATGTGGAACAGGCCCGGCATCTGGCCGAAGGGAGCGGTACCTGCTACATGCAGGCGCTGGCGGCGCGAGCCGAAGGCAAACTGGCCCTCTGGCGAGGGGATGCCGCGCGTGCCCTCGATTCCTTGGAACGCAGTGCCGCCGGCTTCGCCGACCTGGGGAACCGGCTGGAACAATACCGCGCGCGAAACTGCCTGGGCCAGGCGCTGGTGGAACTGGGCCGTCGGGAAGAAGGCCGGCGGCTGTGGGAAGAAGCACTGCAGGTCTTTGAGGAGCTGGGCGCGGAGCGAGATGCGGATGAAACGCGCCGGCTCCTGGAGGAAACAGGGAATCCCGCGGAAAAGGACTGCGGCAAGGTGGTCTTCCGATGACGTTGATCCAGACCAAAATCCTGCTTCCCAAACGCAGAAAGCATATTTTGCGGCGGGAGAGACTGCTCAATTTCTTATATGAGCATCTGGACCGCCAGCTTATCCTGATTTCCGCCTCCGCCGGCTACGGCAAGACCAGCCTGCTGGTGGACTTCGCCAGCGACGTGGATTTCCCCATCTGCTGGTACACCCTGGATGAGACGGATCGTGACCCACGGGTCTTTCTGGAATATCTCATCGCCAGCATCGAGCGGGTGTTTCCGGGGAGCATGGCGGAGACGCGGCGCGCCCTGGCCGGCTGGGGCGGGGAGTTCAACCCGGATGCCTTCGCCGGCCTGCTGGTCAACGATATTGTGCTGAACATCCCCGACTTCTTCATGGTCGTGCTGGATGACTATCACCTGATCGACGACAGCGTCTCCATCAACCTTCTGCTGGACGCCTTTCTGCGCCGTCAGCCGGAGAACTGCCGGCTGGTCATCGCCTCCCGCACCATCCCCACACTGACGCCGCGCGGTATGGCCCTCCTGGTCGCCCGTCAACAGGTGGTGGGTCTCGGCGTCAATCAGCTTCGCTTCACCCCTGAAGAGATTCAACAGCTCATCCGGCAGAATTACGGCCAGGAGATTACCCTGGAACAGGCCGAAGCCCTGGCGCGCGAGTCGGAGGGCTGGATCACGGCCATTCTCCTGAGGCATCACCGCATGTGGCAGGGGCTGATCGGCGATCTGGTACAGGCCCAGGAGGGTGCCGGCAGTCTCTACAACTACCTGGCGTCGGAGGTGCTGGACCGCCTGGATCCCGGCCGCCAGGAGTTCCTGCTCCAGACCTCCATCCTGCGGGTGCTCAGCCCTTCCATCTGCGACGCGCTGCTGGGGCGTTCCGACAGCCAGGCGATGCTGGAAGACCTGGAAGCTCGCAACCTCTTCACCATCCGCGTGGAAGAGGAGGGGCAGGTCTGGTACCGCTATCATCGCCTGTTCCGCGAGTTCCTGCAGGAGAAACTGCGGGAGCGCAGTGCCGGCACCGAGCTGGCGCTCCACCTCCGGGCGGCACGCTTGCTGGAACAAGAGGGGGACAAGACCGAGGCGATCCACCACTACCTGGAGGCCGGCGCCTACGATGACGCGGCGCGCGTCATCGAGGAGATCGCCGCCCCAACGTATGATGCCGGCCGCATTGAGACCCTACAGCACTGGCTGAATGCCCTGCCGGAGGACATTCTCGACCAATATCCCCGATTGGCCTGGTTCATGGCCAAGCTCCTTTGGACCCAGGACAAGGTGCACGAATCCATTCAGTTCGCGGATCGAGCCCGTCTGGCGTTTGAGCGAAGAAATGATCCTGTGGGGGCGGCCCAGGCGTTGATTGAGAAAAGCGCGGTCCTGCGCGTGCGGGGGCGTTACGCGGAGGCGTTGGAGGCCTCACGCGATGCGCTCGATCGTCTGCAAACCCTCTCCGAGGAAACACGTGCCTCGGCGGCTCTAACGCTTGCCGGCGCCTATCGCAACGTCGGCCTGTGCCATTATCAGATGGGTGAGATCGGCAAGGGGATTCAGGAGCTTCGCAAGGCCCTGGAGTTATATCAACAGGCCGGCTATCTGCCCAACCTGGCACAAACCCACAGCGACCTGGGGGTGCTCTTGCGGGCGTCAGGCAATACCGCCGGCGCGCGGCATCATTTCGAGGAAGCGCTGGCCATCTGGGAGAGGGTCGGCAATCCCCTGGGGATGGCCACCGTGCTCAACAGCATCGGGGTCACGTACCATCATCAGGGGGAATATCAGAAGGCCCTGGACATCTTTTCTATGGCCCTGCGGCGGGCGCGCGAGGCGGCCTCCGACCGCCTGAGCGGCTTCATCCTGGCCGGCATCGGCGACGCCTA
>JAPWUQ010000153.1 GCA_028275445.1 Anaerolineae bacterium
ACCCAGCAGATGCCAGCCGGCCAGCGTCACCAGGCCGGCGGCCAGGGCCGCGCACAGGGCGGAGAAGAGGTTCACGCCGCGCGCCGGCTCCCAGCCGGGCAAATGGGCGAAGGGCGCCGCCAGGAGCAGATAGGTGGGATAGCCGGGCGGATGCGGGATGCCGCCGGTGTATACGGCGGTCACCAGCTCGCCGCTGTCCGCCGCATCATGGCTCCAGGTGATGGTCGGGGCCAGGGTGGCGGTGTACACGGCCAGCGCGGTGAGAAAGACCGCGCCGGCGGTCAACAGAGGAATCCCGCGCCGGTTCATCGTCCGGGCCGCTCGCCTCCCGTCGGTGGGAGCTCGGCCGGCGGCAGAGCGACCGCAGCGGCCGGCGACCTCCAGACCGCGCCGGCGTGGCTGACCTCTGCCCAAGCCTTCAGCACTGTGCCAGGCGGCGCGGAGGGGTCTACCATCACCACGGCAGTGATGCTCCAGCTCTGGCCGGCCGGCAGGCTCTCCAACCGGGCGAGGATGGTATGGCCTGCCTCCATCTGGTACTGGCCGGCGGAAAGGTGCGTTTCCTTCAGCGTCACCTGGGCCGGCAGGAATACCCGGGCTTCCAATTGCTCCGCCGGCGTGGCCCCGATGTTGGTTACCCGCAGTTCATAGGCAAACTGCCCGCCTGGCACCGTCGTGGTGACGCTGGCGCGCCACTGCATCTGGAGGTTGGGGATGGCCGGCGCTGTCGTGGGCGCCGGCGGAGGGGTAGCAGTGCCGGCGGAGGGCGGCAGAGGGGTGGGCGTTGCCGGCCGGCGGGTCGGCGGGAGGGTGGGCACGGTCTGATAGCCCGGCTGTTGGCCGGGCCGCGCCCAGGCCGGCGCCAGGCCCCCCAACAAGAAGATCAACAGCCACGTCAGCACCCACCATGCCAGAGCGGGCATCCTGCCCCTGACGACTTTCATCATGACCTCCTTTCCGGAACGCCGGCTCACGGCGCGGAAGCGCCTTTGCGCAGTACTGGCCAGAAGACGCGGTGCGGGGCCGCCAGGACAGAGCCGAGGGCCTGATTATTGCCCTCCGAGCGCTCGCTGACCGCGGCGTTCGGGTCCACCACCGCTCGCAGTTGATGCAGGCCTGGGCGGTCCACCGTCCCTTCGAGTTGGGCGACCGCCGATTGGCCGGCGGCCAGGTAGGGCAGGGTGACACAGCCGGCCGGCGCCTCGTTTTCGCCGGGAGGCTGCACCCAGAAGCAGACCTCCACATCCCGGATATCCAGCCGGCCGGCGTTGCGCACCAGCGCCTTCCACTGCACGGGAATGCGCTCCCCCGGGACAAAGGGCACGCCGGATGAAACCGCCCCCACCCGCTCCAGCGCCAGGTCGGCCCAGACATCGAGCGGATAAGCCAGGGCATTGTTGGAAAGATTCCATTCTGGCACAGCTCCCTCGGGATTCACCTGGACGATGAACTGCAGGGGTTGGGTGATGACGCTCTGCCAGGTCAGGGTGGTGGCGGCATCGCCGGCATAGCGCCGGGGCAGGGCCGGCACAGCCCCCGCCGCGACCATGGCGCTCCCGCCGCTAGCATCCTCCTGGCGCATCTGGAGGGTGATGGGGCCGGCCGAGGCCGTGTTGCCGCGGTTTTGGACGGTGATGTGGGCCGTGAAGGATGCCGGCTCCCCATATACCAGGGCCGCCGGCTGGTCGAGCTGGAAGCGCGCCGGCACCAGGTCCACGTAGGGCACCACCAGCGCGCCGGCGTACCTCCCGAACTCCACCCCCAGCGGCCGAATGGCGTACGGCGGGAAGGGGTCATAGAGCGCTGACCAGGTCGTGTATTTGTCCTGCTCGAAGCTGGGGTCGTCCAGGCTGTACCAGGCCCAGCGCTGGACCAACCGGTAGCCGTCCGCCGGGTATCCGATTTCCGGGTCGGTCGCGTTCAGAAAATAGTCGAACGTGGCCAGCATGAAGCGCCGCACCCGTTCGTAATCGTATCCCAGCCCTTCGTGAAAGAGGATGCCGTATTCCGAGACGATGAGCGGCTTGTTCTGCTGGCCCTTTTCCGCCATCCAGCGGCGGAAGGCCTCGATTTGCTGGCGGAAGTAGGTCATGTTGTCGTGGTCGTCAATGCCGTAGAGCATGCCGGCGGTGGCGTTGATGCCCGGCGGTATCTCGCACCCCCAGCTCCCCTTGCGCTCCTGGAGGATGAAGTTGTGCACGTTCCAGACGTCCACCGGCATGGTCTCGCCGTAGCGTGCCTGATACCAGTTCCAGACGCGGTCCAGCCACTGCAGGCGCAGAGGGGTCGCCTGCACGACGCCGCCGATGGCCACCTGGCAGGTGGGGTCCGCCTCCTTAAGGGCGTAATAGATGTCGTGATACTGTTCCGCATAGGTCTCCGGCCAGACATTATCCTGCCAGATGCAGTCCGGCTCGTTGCCGACCAGCCACAGACTGCCCGGGTTGTGGGCGGCGATCTCGCGGATCTGCGCCAGGCTCGGCTGTATGCTGGCGCCTACGCGGATGATCTGGGCGAAGTCCATGCCCTCCGGGTTGATCAGGTTGGCGGAGGTGCCCCAGTTGACGTACCAGCCGGCGTGTAATGGGGAAAGGTCATAATTCCGGATGTCCCCCACCACACCGACGCCCAGGCGCTCGTTGGCGGAGGGGTACAGGGTCGTCGGGCCATCGGCGCGTGCGCCGGCGCCCCCGACCAGCACGGCCAGGACGAGCAAGATGCCGGCGGCCCATTTTTTCCGCAGGGTTCCTCTCCACGTGCTCATGCTTCGTGCCCCCGGCTGGCGTTCCTCTGAAGTGTGTGCACCAGGAGTTCGCCCCAATGCAGGCTCTCATGCCGCAGTGCCCATACTCCCCACAGGATGGGCGGCAGGGTAACGCTGAGATGCAGGAGCAGGCTGTAGGCGAAGGCCGTCTGGCGCGGCACGCCGTAGGCATCCAGGACCCAGACGGTGATGGAATGAAAGATGCCGACCTGGCCGGGGGTGATGTTGACCAGCCGGCCGGCGTGCAGGGCCACCAGCAGTAGCACCGCCGCCGTCCAGGGAAGGGCTATATCCAGGGCGCGGAAGGCCAGCATGTTGGTGCCGGCGGCCATCAGCCATATGAGCAGGCTCTGGAGCCAGGGGCGCCAGTGTACCGGGGAGGCGTCCGCCAGCCGGCGAAGCCCTTCCTGCACCCGCGCCGGCCAGGCCGCGTTCCAGCGCCTCAGCGCCCGGCCGAGCAGGCCGGCCAGCCATCCCCGCAGACGCGCCTGGCGCAGGGCCAGCAGGCCCATCAACATGACCAGGCCGCCACCGCCGGCGGCGACCGCCGCGCGCCGGCTGTCCACCCCGCCCAGATGAGGGGAGAGCGGCAGTACCACGGCCATCAGCGCCACCAGCATGAGCATGTCCAGCGCTTTTTCGGCGATGACGCTCCCCAGCGCGCCCGCATAGCCGGGGGACGGTTGCCGGCCCAGCACTGCCCAGCGCGCCACATCGCCGGCGCGGCCGGGGAACAGGGCGTTCGCGAACTGGCCGATGGCAATACCGTTCAGGAACGGACCCCGGCCGATAGGAGGACTGCCGCACAGCGCCCGCCAGCGCTCTGCCTTCAAGAAAATGGTCAGCAGGACGCTGGCGACGGTCAGAACGATCCAGAGGGGATGTGCCTGTCGGAAGGTCTCGCCCAGGGCATGCCAATCGGTGCCCCACCCGCTGACGACCAGCAGGGCCGCTCCCAGCAGGGGGCCGGCGGCCTGCATGGCGGTACGCCGCCAAGAGGCGCGCAGGCCGGAAGGCCGGGCGGAGACATGTGGGACGGAATCTACGGTATGTGGGGCGCTGTCCATGGGCCTCACCGATGGCGCCGGCCGGGCCGGCGAATGTCCCTGGCCCACCCTGGGGGTTCACCGCGTGCTGAACGATATTATATGCCGGCGGGGGGCCGGCGTCAAACCCTCGCCGTCAAGGGGCGTGGAATGGGGCATATCTCCCGGCTTCCTGGTCCAGCGCGCAACGAGGGCCTGATTCCCCCTGCAAAAAGCGGTATTGACAGTCCGCGCAAAGCATGCTACAATGGCCCTCAAGTCGGTCTGACCAGCAGACATATCAGCCCATTCCCCCTCGCAAGGCTTTATTCTCTTTCAGGGAGGTGCAGAGATGTTGGGAGGATACGCCGGCCGGTTCCTTTGGGTGGACCTGACTACGGGCAAGCTGGAAGTAGAGGTGCCGGATGAAGCGCTCCTGCGGGATTTCGTGGGCGGGTACGGTGTGGCAGCGCGCGTCCTGTACAGCCGCCAGCCGGCGGGCATTGACCCGCTCTCGCCTGCAAGCATCTTCGGCTTCTCCACCGGGCCGCTGACCGGCACGCCGGCGCCCACCGGCACCCGCTGGGGCGTCTTCAGCAAATCGCCGCTCACCGGCACCTGGGGCGACGCCAACGGCTCCGGCAATTTCGGCGTGGCCATGAAGCAGTCCGGCTTCGATATGATCTTCTTCACCGGCCAGGCCGAGAAACCGGTCTATCTCTTCCTGCGGGACGGGCGGGCGGAACTGCGCGATGCCTCCCATCTGTGGGGCATGGACACCTATCAGGTCGAGGACTGGGTCAAGGCGGAGTTCGGGCCGAAGGCGGAAGCGGCCTGCATCGGGCCGGCCGGCGAGAAGCAGTCCCTCATCGCCGGCGTCATCACCCTGAAAGGCCGCGCCGCCGGCCGCTCCGGCCTGGGGGCTGCCATGGGCGCCAAACGGGTCAAGGCAGTGGTCGCCTTCCTGGAAGGGGATGTGCCCGTCGCCGCTCCCGAGGCCGTGCAGGCGGCGCGCAAGAAATATGTGGGGGAGATCAATGCCGGCGTCGGCTTCTCCGACTTCTACCGCACCACCGGCACCCCCGGTGCCACTGCGCTGTGCATCGAGCTGGGGGATTCGCCCACCCGCAACTGGGCCATCAGCACCATCCATATGCCGCGCGGTTCCGCGCCCCTGCGTTTCGAGGAGCTGGTCAAGTATCGTAAGAGCCGCGACAACTGCTGGCACTGTCCCATCGCCTGCTGGGGCACCGTGGAAATGGAATGGGAGGGTGAACGGTTTTGGGCGCACCAGCCGGAATATGAGACGGAGTCCATGTTCGGCAGTAATCTGCTCATTGACGACCACGTGACATTGGCCAAGGTCAACGATATCTGCAACCGCGCCGGCCTGGACACCATCTCGACCGGCGCGGCGGTGGCTTTCGCCTTTGACTGCTTCGAACACGGCCTGATCACGGCGCAGGACACCGGCGGCCTGGAACTGCGCTGGGGGGACCGGCGGGCGGCGGTGCGCCTGACGGAGATGATCGCCCGGCGCGAGGGCATCGGTGACCTGCTGGCGGACGGCGTCATGCGGGCGGCGGAGCGGATTGGGCCGGCGGCTCGGCCGCTGGCCATGCATGTTGGCGGGCAGGAAGTGCCGGCGCATGACCCCCGCTGTGAGCCGGCTATGGCGGTTATCTACCAGATGGACGCTACCCCCGGCCGGCATACCCAGGCCAGCCAGTACTACGTGGCGGCCGGCTTCCCCTCCCAGCGGCCGGCGTACGGCGATCACCGCACCCAACAAAAGGGGCGCGGCAGATGGGTAAAGGAGGCGAGCTGTCTCTGCCACGTGGTCAACGCCAGCGGGCTGTGTCTGTTCGGGTATCTCTCCACCTCGGTGAGCTTCATGCCCGATTTCCTGACCGCTGTCACCGGGCATACGTACACCCTGGAGGATGTGCTGACAGTGGGCGAGCGCATCGCCAACGTGCGCCAGGCCTTCAACGTGCGGGAGGGCATCAACCCGCTCCAAAGGCCGCTCCCGGACCGCATCCTGGGCCGGCCGCCGCTCCCCGACGGCCCCACCGCCGGCGTCACAGTCGAAGCGGAGGTCATGATCGAGGAGCATTTGCGCGAGATGGGCTGGACGCTGGATGCCGCCGTTCCCACCGAGGAGACCCTGCGCCGGCTGGGCCTGCACGACATCGCCGATGACCTGTGGCGCAGGTAGGCCCTCCGCCGGCCAATAGGAGCGTGCTATGTTCGATATCCTTATTCGTCAGGCCCGCATCGTGGATGGGAGCGGCCGGCCGGCGTTCCGCGGCGATGTCGGCATCCGCGCCGGCCGCATCGAGGCAGTGGGCGACTTGGGGGACGCGCCGGCCGAACAGACCCTGGATGCCGGACGCTATTACCTGGCCCCCGGCTTCATCGACATGCATTCGCACTCCGACCTTTCCCTCCTTCAGGACCCGCGCGGCCAGAGCAAAGTGCACCAGGGCGTCACCACGGAGCTTATCGGCCAGTGCGGCCTGTCCCCCTTTCCGCTGGCCGGCCATTACCCTGCCATCCCGCGTTCCACCATGGAGGGCGCCTATACCGCGGTGGTCGAGGAGGTGGACTGGCATGATTTGGCCGGCTATGCCGCCCGCCTGGAACGCCAGGGCATTGCCCTCAACGTCGCCCCGCTGGTGGGACACGGCGTGGTGCGTGCCGCGGCCATGGGCTATGAGAACCGCCCACCAACGCCGGACGAGCTGGCTGTCATGCGCCGGCTGGTGGCGGAGGCCATGGAGCAGGGCGCCTTCGGCCTTTCCACCGGGCTGACCCTGTCCCCGGGCTGTTTTGCCGGCACCGATGAAGTGGTGGAGCTGGCCAAAGTGGCCGCGGCGTACGGGGGGATGTACGACACCCATGGGCGCTTCTGGGCTGGCTGGCATTTCAAAGGCGCCGAGGAGGCGGTGGAGATCGGCCGGCG
>JAPWUQ010000154.1 GCA_028275445.1 Anaerolineae bacterium
CCGGCCGGTTCCAGCGCCCCCAGAAGATATACCCCAGCAGGCCGCCGGCGGAATAGGCCGCCGTCAGCACCCCGATCCAGGTGCCCGTCGCCCCCAGGTCTCGCACCCAGTAGATGCGAAACAGCGGCACCGCGGCAAACATGGCGAAGTACGCCAGGAACACGCCCACCTCGTACATGGCGAACTGCCGATACCTCTGCCACCAGGGCGCCGGCGGTAGGTCATTCTCGGCCGAGGAGGCGGCAGGGACGGGCTCCTCCTGTCGGGGCGGCATCCGGAGCTGTAGGACGAACCACACCGAGGCAAGCGTCAGGATGCCCAGGCCGGCGAACAACACCTGGAAGTTGAGGGGGAAGGGGATCAGGTCCAGCATCTTCCCCAGGGTTAACGATGTAGCCATCCCCACAATACTCATCACCGCCCAACGCTCCCCCACCACCCGCGCCAGGTGGCGCGGATGAAACATCTCGGCGGAGGCGGTCTGGAACGAGGCGCCCCAGATGGTCGCCGGCAGGGCGGACAGCGTGGTCAGGACAACGATGGCCCAGGCGCGCCAGGCCGGCGGCAGGAACGGGATGCCGGCCAGCGCGATGATGGGCACACGATGGAAGAACGCGGACAGCGCCAGGGAGCGCGGGTAATTGCCCAGGCGCTGGATGATGCGGGCGCTTGGCAAGGGCCAGAGCATGTTCACCACCGCCGGCCCGCTGGTGAGCCAGCCCACCACCGCGTTACTGCCGCCCAACTGGATGGCAAAAAGCGCGAAGAAATTGGCCAACGAGCCAAAGGCGATATTGGTGAACGGGGCTTCCCAAATCAGAATACGACTGTTGTGCCGCTCCTCGGGCGTGACCACATCAGTGGGGTCAGGGTGGGCAGACCCATGGCCCAAAAAGCCGAGATGCTGTCCGGCACGCTGCCAGAAACGCTTGAACGAAAAGGCCGGCACAAGATACTCCTGATGCGTGTTTTGCAGAATGATGCACTCAGCAGGAGTATAGCCGGCCCGACCAATATCTCCAAATAGCGCGCTGGCGCTTTCCTTCCCGCGCTTTACACCCGGATCTCGATCTCTCGGAACGGGGCGGTCTCCAGCCGGAGTACTTTGTGCTCCGCATCCCAGGCGCAAGCGCTCCCCTGTCCATCCACGAGGACCTCCTGCGCCGGCGCCGGCAGACCGTGCACGACCACCTCCCATCGCCTGGAGCCAATGCCCTCCGCCCCGTCAACTTCTCGACGGATGCGCAGGACACCCTCCTGCCAAGTGGTGGCGAAGCGGGACAGCCGGAATTCTCCCTGTCGGAAGCCCCAGCCCTCGCCGGCGTCCTCATACAGCACGCTCTCCGCACTGCCAGCAAACACATGCAGTATCAGATGCTCCCAGCCGGCAGGCGGCGTGTGCGGCATTACCTTCGCGGTTGGGATCACGGCGCCGGCGCGCACGAACAGCGGCAGGATCTCCAACGGCGCCGGCACCCGGACATCCGCCGGCCCTTCGAAACGCTCATCCGTCCACCAATCGTACCAGCTCCCCGCCGGCAGATGTACATCCCTACCCACGGCGCGCGGCCGCAGTACCGGCGCCGCCAGCAGATGGTCGCCGCAGAAGAACTGATCATCACAGCCGGGCGAGCCGGCCAGCTCAGGAGCTTCCCAGAACATGGGGCGCATCACCGGCCAGCCGTACTGCGCCGCCTGCCAGAAGGCAGTGTAGATGGCCGGCAGGAACTGATAGCGCATGGCGATGTAGGAGCGGTTGATGGAAGTAAACGGTTCGCCGAACGCCCAGGGTTCTTGGGGCCGGCCGAGCAGATAATTATGATTGCGGAAGAAGGGCGTCAGCACTGCCAACTGCGTCCAGCGCACCAGCAGTTCCCCGTCGCAGTCCTCGCCAAACCCACCCACATCCGCGCCGGCAAAGGCGACACCGGAAAGCCCCAGGTTCAGGAGCATCGGGATGGTGAGGGCCAGGGAATCCCAGGAGGAGAGATTGTCGCCGGTCCACACCAGGGCATAGCGCTGGATGCCGGCGAACCCCGAGCGGCTGAGCACGAACGGCCGGCGCGCCGGCCGCAGGCGCATCAGCGCCTCATGGGAAGCGCGCGCCATCAGCAGACCGTAGACATTATGATACTCCCGATGATCGCCCCCACGGCCCTCCACCGCATGACGGACGATATCCGGCGGCGCATCGCCGTGGACGCTGATGATGGTCGGTTCGTTCATGTCGTTCCAGATGCCGGCCACCCCCATCTCCAGCAGAGGCCGGTAATGTTCCCCGAACCAGGCGCGGACATCCGGCGAGGTAAAATCGGGGAAATAGCAATCCCCAGGCCACACCGGCCCTTTGAACGGCCGGCCGTCGGGATAAGTGATGAACGCCTTGCGCTCCAGCCCTTCCTTGCAGACCGGGTCGCGGTGGTCCGCCTTGATGCCGGCGTCAATGATGACGACCAGCCGGAACCCCATGCCCTCCAGGTAGCGGATCAGGCCGGCCGGGTCCGGGAAGCGCTCCGGATGCCAGGTGAAGTTGCGGTAGCCGTCCATGTAGTGGATGTCGAGATAGATGGCGTCGCAGGGGATGTCGAGCCGGCGGAAGGTCTCTGCCAGCCGGCGGACCTCCGCATCGGGGAAATAGGACCATTTGCTCTGGTGAAAGCCCAGCGCCCACAGCGGCGGCAAATTGATCCGACCCGTAAGCCCGGTGAAGTGCTCCAGCACGGCAGCCGGCGCCGGCCCGTACATGAAATAGTAGCGCAGTTCGCCCGCCTCCGCCATGATGGCCAACGTGTCCGGGCGCGCCTGGCCGATGTCAAACACGGCCGGCGCAGGGTTGTCCAGGAACAGCCCGTAGGCGCGGCCGTCGTGCAGGCCCATCAGGAAGGGGATGTTCAGGTACAGCGGGTCCGCGCCCCGCACAAAGTTCTGCGGGTCCTGGTTCCAGATGCGGTAGCGCCGGCCGCGCAGGTCCAGGTTCACCGCCTTTTCCGCCAGGGCGTACACCTGTTCCCCCTCGCGCAGGCGGCGCCAACAGGCAGACCAGCCGCCGGCGGCGCCGGCGCCTTCGCATTCCGCGCTGATAAGCCCGCCGCTTGCGTCGTGGAATTCCACGCCGGCGTCCTCCCGCCGCACGACGCAGACCAGGCGCTCCGTAGCGATGCGCACGCCGTGGTCATCCTCTGTGACCGTAAAGGCACAGGCCGGCCAGTCCTCCTCTTTCGGAAGGACAGAGTACGAGAAGGCCGGGGGGAACTTCCCATCGGGGCTGTGCCGCACGCAGAACAGGTCGGGCTGAAGCGGGATGATGCGCAGGGTGCCGGCCTGGCAGTGCACCTCGACATACCGTTCCGTAAAGGAGACGCTCTGCACCCGCCCCAGGTGGGAGAAGGCCTCCGCCGGCGGGGGCTCCGGCCGCTCGCGCTCCTTCCAGGCGCGGGGGAAGCGGCGCAGGGTCTCGATCAGGGAGCGCCGGCGGCCGTCCGGCGCACAGCAGGCGACAGCAAAGGCCTTGCGGAACGGGTACTGCCAGGCGAGAAAAGCGACATTCCAACCCAGGATGCGGATCCCCCCTAGGGCCTTATACAGCGGAGCCAGCAGTCGGCGCATACGTTATCCTCGCTCGATGTGGTTGAAAGGGCACTGGGCCAAGAATACCACAGGAACGGGGGAATGACAATCACGAGGAAGCCCATCTGCTTCGTCTCGCAATCATTGGCAGAGGACATGCCTGTCCAGAGGGCAGAAATGATTTGCTGATGCACCATGCACGTGGTATAATCGCTTCGCTACTGCACTGGAGGAAAGGGGGCTGAAAGCTGTGAAACCATTTCTGTATGTGGCGATGATACTCGTCTCCGCCGGCCTGATCGCACTCATCTTGCTCCAGATCCGGGGCTCCAGCCTGAGCGGGCTTTTCGGCGGCGACGGCGCCATCTACCGCACCAAGCGCGGCGTGGAGAAAACGCTGTTCAACGCAACCATTGGCGTCGCCATCCTTTTCTTCGTGCTGGCGACCGTGATCGTGCTGGTCCATTAGCGATCCTGGCTGTCTGACCTTCCACACGCCTGCTTTTCCATCACGCCGTCATCACACCCGGGCGAAGGAGTGCGGTTTTGCACACTGCAAAGTGGACGTGGGTTCTCCTGAGCGCCCTGGCGCTGGTCATCGCGCTGGCCCTGGTGCTCCTTCCCCAAAGCCCACTGGCCCGTGTCGAGGAAGCCGGCCGCTACACCGAAGGGCTTGCCGGCGCGCCTCAGCATCTCAATCCCCTCCTCGCCCAGTACAACAGCACTGACCGCGATATCTGCGCCCTGCTGTTCGAGGGGCTGACCGCCTTCGACGAAGCCGGCCGGGTGGTGCCGCGCCTGGCCGAGCGCTGGGAAATCGCTCCCGATGGATTGACGTACACCTTTTTCCTGCGCAAGGGGGTATACTGGCATGACGGCGCCCCCTTCACCGCCGACGACGTGGTCTTCACCGCCGGCGTCATGGCCGACCCCGACTTCCAGGCCCTGGATCCCAGCGGCCTGTTCGACCTCTGGTCCAGCGTCAAGGTGGAGAAACTGGACGACTATACCGTCCGCTTCACGTTGTCGGAACCGTTCGCCCCATTCCTCGACTATTCCACCATCGGGATTTTGCCGGCGCATCTGCTGAAGCAGACGCCGGTCTCCGACCTCCCGAAGGCCGCCTTCAACTCTCAGCCGGTCGGCACCGGCCCATTCATGACGGATTCGGTCAGCGCCAAAGAGGTGCGCCTGAAGGCCAACCCGGCCTATTACGGCGAGCGTCCCCGCCTGCAGGGCGTCACGTTCCGCTTTTACCCGGATGCGGAGAGCATCTGGACAGCCTACCAGAAGGGGCAGGTGAATGGGTTGGGACAGGTCCCGCCGGCGGCGCTCCCCCGCATTCAGTCCACCCCCAGCCTGCGCCTGTACTCGGCAAGGCTGGCCCAGGTCACCATGGTACTGCTGAACCTCCAGGACCCCGACCTGCCCTTCTTCGCCGAGGTACCCGTGCGGCAGGCGCTGATGTGGGGGTTGGACCGGCAGGGGCTGATCGATCGGGTGCTGGATGGGCAGGGCATCGTCGCCCACAGCATCATCTTCCCAGAATCCTGGGCATACAATCCCTCCGCGCCGGCCTACACCTTTGACCCGGCAAAGGCCGCACGCCTGCTGGAGGACGCCGGCTGGAAAGATACCGACGGCGACGGCGTGCGCGAGAAAGAGGGGCGGAAGCTGTCCTTCACCCTGCTGACCAGCGATGACCCGGTCTGGCAGGCAGTGGCAGATGAACTGTCGCGGCAGTGGCGCGCCATCGGCGCCGAGGTAACGCCGGAAACGATGGGGTTCTACGAGCTGGTCGGGCGGTATCTCTATCCGAGGCGTTTTCAGGCGGCGCTGGTTTCCATCGAGCTGGCCGGCGACCCCGACCCATATCCGCTGTGGCACTCCACCCAGGCGGCGGAAAAGGGGCAGAACTGGGCCGGCTTCGCCAACCGGCGCGCCGATGAGATTATGGAAGAGGCGCGCCGCACCGTGGATCAGGCTCGCCGGGCCGCGCTGTATGCGGAGTTCCAGACCATTTTCGCCGAGCAGGTGCCGGCGGTACTGCTGTATTACCCTGTCTACAATTACGCCGTGGACCAGCGCCTGAAGAATGTCCAGATAGGCCCGTTGATGTCCCCCGCGGACCGCTTCCGCACCATCAGCCAGTGGTACATCGAGATCCGCCGGCCTCTCCTCTCGTTCGGCCGGCCCTGATAACCGCTGATCTCCCCATCATCCGCCTGTCATGTATTTTCCTGGGAAGCCTCCTCCGTCAGGCGCGAGAGGAAGGTGCGCAGGCGGTACGCCTCGGCGCGGATATTGGCCAGGTCATCCACCAGCTCCTGCGGAAGGTCCTCGCGCTGTAGCCAGCTTTCGGACTGATGCATGATAACCGTCAGGGGGCGCGAAAGGGCCTGCGCCATATCCTCCTCCAGCCGGCGCAGAACCTCCCGCTGTTCCGCTCCGCTTTTCTGGCGCAGTTCGGCCATCAGCTCCTGATGCCGGCGTTCCAATGTCTCCGCCAGCTCCTTCTGGCGTTGATACAGCAGGGCGTTGGAGATGGCGGTGGCGGCCGAAGCGGCGATGAGCGTGAATACCCGCAGATCATCCTTATCGAAACTGCCCTGCCGCTTGTTGATGGCCTCCATGCCGCCGATGACGCGCCCATGTGCCTCCAGCGGCACGCACATCAGGGAACGCGTGCGTTCGCCAGTGATGTTGTCAATGCCGGGGAAGAAGCGCGGGTCCTGGCTCACGTCCGGCACGATGAGGGGCTGGCGGTTGCGCACCACCCAGCCGATGACACCCTGGGACGCCGGCATGCGCGCGCCCCGCACCCGGTTGGCGCCAATCCCCTCCGCCATGATGAAGAACAGGTCCTGCTGTTCCTCGTCCAGGAGAGCGGCGGAGCAGGCCTCCACCCCCAACGTCTCGCGGGTCTCTTCCAGGAGGATGGACAGGATCTTCTCCAGCTCCAGCGAGGAGGACACCGCCATATTGACGCGGTTGAGGAGACGCAGTTCGTTCAACTGCCGCTGGGTCTCGGCATATGCCTGCCGCTGGGTCTCGGCATATGCCTGCCGCTGGGAGGAGATATCCCGGAGAATGGCCGCCGCCGCAGAGGGTGGGGCGGCATCGCTGTCATGAAGTGGGAAAAGGGATGCCAGCACATGCCGGCGG
>JAPWUQ010000022.1 GCA_028275445.1 Anaerolineae bacterium
GAAGACGGCCGCATCGTCTTCTCCATGCAGAAACTGCCCATCGCCTGCCAGTATGACGAAGATATGGCGGTCAGCCATGCGGACGCCCGCGTGCTGGACGAATTTGTCGAACAGATCGTCGCCGAGCGCCGGCCGCTGGCCCGCCTCCTGCGCGAGATCATGCCCGAGCTGGTGAAGCTCAACCCATCCGGCGCCGTGCACGCCAAGACCATTTACAGCGCCGTGAACCTGTTCCGCCGCACTCCTGCCGGCCCAGTCTTCGCCCTGCTGTCCACCGATCCCCATTACGTCTATGTGGGCAATGGGATGTGGACCTATGACCCGACGCGCTCGCGAGGATGACGATGCTCAGCGGCGCGGCAGTCTCACAGCCATACGCTCGGCCGGCCGCATCGATGCCGGCAGGCTCCCGGAACTCGACAGAACAAAGGATACGCTCGATGGCCAAGTGGACCCGACCTACCCTGGATACCAAATTCCATATCGATATGGACTGGTGGGAACAGGAACAGCTTGACTTCCGCCTGTACCTCCACCATCAGCTCTGCCCGGAACACCGCAAGAGCTACCCTGACTATCACCGCACCGAGCTGGTGGACTGGGTCGATCCGGTCACGGCAGAGGTCAAGCGAGTGGACGCGCTGTGGCAGGCCCTGCTGTCCTGCTGTAGCAAGCGCCCGGATTACTTATCCGACTCGACGCCGCTCATCACGGCCATTTTCCGCGTCTTCCTGGCCAACAACAACACGCCGATGACGCCGGTGGAGCTGGCGCAGGCCATTGGTCGCGCCCAGCCGGAAGTCATCCTGCATCTTCTGACGCGCGGCAAGATTTACCGCGGCATCAAGCCCGTCCCTCCCGAATAATATGCCTGCGCCGGCGCTTTGCACGAATCCGCCGGAGCTTCAGCCGGCCATATCACTTATCAAGAAGGGGAAAGCAACGGCGCTCTCCCCTTCTTTCACATTTTGCGAGGAGGCAAACGAATGGCCGTGTTCAACAACTCCCTCTCCCACGAGGTCGCCGCTATCGGGGAGGACCATGTCAGCGGCGCAACCGCTCTGGCACTGCGCGCCGCCGAGGTATTGTCCTCTTTCATCACCATCGCCCGCGACTGGCCGCTCCGCCGCCAGCGGGAGGGGCTTTTCACGCTCTGCGCTCAGCTTTTCCAGGCCCAGCCGAACATGGCGGCCATCATCAACCTGTGCAGTGCGGCCATGGAAGCCGGCCAGCGCAATTTCCGCCAGCCCGGGGAATGGGCCGACGAGGTCGGCAAGGTCGTCGAAAACTTCCACCGGCAGTTACTGCGCTCCAACTCCGCGATCGCCGAGCTGACCCTGCCCAAGCTGTCCCGCACCCCGAATTCCCTGCGCGTGCTCACCCATTCGGCCAGCAGTTCCGTCGAGGAGGCCCTCCTCCTTGCCCACCGTCAGGGGCTGAAGCTGTCCGTCGTCTGCACTGAAACCCGGCCCATGCTGGAAGGGCGGGACATGGCCGAGCGGCTGGCCGGCGCCGGCCTGGACGTCACCCTCATCGTGGACGCCGGCATCGCCCTGGCCGTGCAGGAGAGCGACGTCTGCCTCGTCGGCGCAGATGCCATCGGCCTCGGTGGGGTCGTCAACAAGCTCGGCACCTGGAGTATGGCGCTGGCGGCGCGCGAGACCGGCGTCCCCATCTACGTGCTGTGCAGTACCCTGAAGTTCTGGCCGGCGGCGGCCGGCAAAGGCCCCCGCCTGGAACGCTATGACCTGCATGACGCGCGCGAGGTGTATGACGGCCTGGCGCCCCTACGGGTGCACAACCGGTACTTCGAGTACACGCCGCTGGATTGGTTCACGGCGTTCCTGACCGATGCCGGCGAAATGCGCCGCACCGACGTGACCAAATACCTGCGCCAGATGCCCTACTTCGACGCCGGCCTCTTCCCTGCCTCCGGAGAGAACAACCATGAGCGTCACCACTGAGATCATCGCTATTGGCAACGAACTGCTCATCGGGGATGTCCAGGACACCAACACCCACTGGCTCTGCCAGCGCATCACGGGTTTGGGCGGCATCGTCCTGCGCGCCACCCTGATCCGCGATGACCCGCAGGTCATCGGGGAAGTCCTCCTGCAGGCCATTCAGCGCGGCACGCGGGTCATCTTCACCACAGGCGGGCTAGGCCCCACCGCGGACGACCTGACCCTTTCCGCTATGGCGGCCGCGCTCGGCCGGCCGCTGGAGGAACACCCCGAGGCCCTGCGCATGGTGCAGGAGACCTATGCCCGCCTGGCGCAGGCCGGCTATGTCGCCCACGCCGAGCTGACGCCGGAGCGGCGCAAGATGGCCATCCTGCCGGCAGGCGCCCAGCCCCTCTACAACCCAGTGGGGGCCGCGCCAGGGGTGCTCCTGCGTGAGGGCGGTACCACCATCATCACCCTGCCCGGCGTGCCGGCGGAACTGCAGGGCATCTTCGAACAATCGCTGACGCCGATCCTGCGGGAGCTGTACGGGCAGGGCTACTACGCGGAGCGGGTGCTGGTCGTGGACTGCGGGGATGAGTCTTCGCTGGCGCCGGCGGTGGACGCCGTCCAGCGCGCGCACCCGGAGGTGTATGTCAAATCCCGCGCCAAGGCGTACGGGCCGGGCGTGCGTCTGAAAATCACCCTGAGCGCGCGCGGCGATGCACGGGATGAGGTCGAGGGCAGGCTCTCCCGGGCGCTGAAGGAACTACAGCGCCGGCTGGAAGCCCTGCACATTCCCATCGTTCAGATCTCGTGAGCTGGCCGGCGCACCAGCGCCTTCGCCAGGCCGGCCAGCAGGCCGGCCCCCCAGCATACATGCATGATGACGAACACCAGCGGAAGCAGAGCCGCCGGCCGGCCTTTCCAAGGCCACCCCAGCCGTACGGAAAAGCCCAGGTTCACCAGGGCGTAGATGCCCAATAGGGCGCACAGCCATGCCGGCCGGCCGAGCGCCGCGGCCAGCGCGGACAGCACAAAGCATACGGTGCCCATCAGCGCCGCAATATGCCGCCGGCTGATGGACGCCGGATGCAGGACCATGACCTGCCCCTTCCAGTATCCATAGCGGGCGTACTGCCGCGCCAACGCGGCCAGCGTGCGGCGGGTATAGGTGTGGGAGCGAATGTGCGGATCGAACCAGACCAACCGGCCGGCGCGGCGCAGGCGGAAATGCAGTTCGTAGTCCTCATTGGCGCCGAGGGAGGCGTTGTACAGGCCGATCTCCAGCAAATCCCGCCGGCGGAAAGACCCCAGATACACCGTATCCACCGCCCCGGCTTGCCGGGCGTGGCGAAAGGGCGCGCCGCCCATGCTGAACGGGGAACGCAGTGCGAGAGCGACCGCCTGTCCGACGATAGTTTCGCCGACCGGGGAGATGGAGCCGCCGGCACTGCCGACCTGTGGATCGCCCCACAGATGCGCGACACAGCGCGACACATAATCCGGGGCGATGATGGTATGCCCATCCACCCGCACGATGTATTCGCCGCGTGCCGCGGTGATGGCCGCATTCAGGCCGGCAGAGGCGCGCCGGCGCGGATTCTCCACCAGCCGCACCCGCCCATCTCGCGCCGCATATTCTCGCACGATCTCCCGGCTGGCGTCTGTGGAGCCGCCATCCGCCGCGATGACCTCGATGCGCTCCGCGGGATAATCCTGGTGGAGCACGGCCTCCAGGCACTGGCGCAGATACCGTTCCTCATTCAGCACGGGGATGACAACGCTCACCAGCGGGCGCCGGTCGTCCTGCATGACGCTCACGGGGCCTCCTGCAGGAGGGAATCCACGGCCTGCAAATCTTCGGGCAGCAAGAGGTTCGCCGGCGCGATCCGCATCGCCTCCGCCAATACCTGGCGCGCCTCGAGCAGTGCGGTATGCCGGCGCGCGGGGTCCACTTCATACGTCGCCCATTCCCGATAGACCGCGCTCAGCCGGCGCGCCCATTCCACCTGCCGCGGCTCCGCCCTCCAGGCGGCCGCCAGCATGCGCGCTGCCTCCCCCAGAGCGGCCGAGCGCGCCTCCGGATCCGCCGTCAGCCGGCCGACCGCGATCCAGCGCTGTGCCCAGAGGTCATACGCCAGCGCATCATACGGGGGGAACCTCACCGCAATCTGCATCACGCTGTCCACCCGCTCCCCATCCCCCGACAGCAGTGCCTCTCGGCCAGCGGCAAGGTACGCGTCTCCAGCCGCCGGCCAGCCGGCACCCACCATGCCCGCCGCCAGGAGAACCGCTCCCGCCAGCCGCCAGGGCATCGCCCGCGCCGGCCCAATTGCCCTTTGCCCGCTCCGGTTCAGCGCCGCCGCAGTAATGATCATACAGGCCAGCATGCCGGCTGTCCCAGCCAGCATCTGCCCGCGTGGGTCTCCGCCGGCGGCGCGCACCCCGACACCGGCGATCACCGCCGGCAGAAGGGAAGGGATCACCACCTCCCCCCAGGAAGGCGCCGGCATATTCCACGCATATACCGCCATACCCGACAGCCACATCACCGCCACCAGCGGCAGGAGCTCCAGCCCCCCATCCTCTCCTGCCGCGATCAGCACCGCCGTCAGGCCGGCCCCCGTCAGCGCCGGCAGTGCCAGCCCGTACGCCGGCGTCCCTTCATCCTGTCCCTCTGCGGCGCCGGCCAGCAGGACGCCCAGCAGAACATACGCCAGCATGGACACGCCCGCCGTCCCGAACCCCACCATCAGGTCCACGCAATGGCCCACCAGCGCCGCGAGCACGGCGATAGCCGCCATCTCCCCTGTTCCGATAGGACGATGGGAGGGTGTGCCCACCACAGCCGCGGCACAGCCGACCGAGATACCGCCGGCAGTGGCGATGCCGATGGCGGCCGGCCAGTACGCCGGCGGCAGGCGCCATGCCACACCCATCGCCAGGACAACCGCCGCTCCCATTGCTCCAACCACGAACCCCCTGCCCCAACGTGCACGCGGCGCCAGCGCCCGCAGACCGGCCATCACGGCTCCCACTCCCAGGGCCGCCCAACAGAGCAGGCCGGCGGCTCCCTCTGTGAGCAGGATATCCAGCAGGACATTGTGCGCCCGATCCAGCAGAAGCGGTGCGGGATCCCCCGCCGTAGGAGCGCGATACGCCAGATAATTCGGCAGGACCAGTCCCTGCACATCCGGGCCATATCCGAGGGCCAACCGCCACGCCGGCATGCCGTGCCGCAGGAACGAGACCAATTCGCCCCAAAACTCCCCTCTCTGCCGGCCACTGCCCGTCGGGTCCAGCCAGCCGGCCGATTCCGGCAGGGCGAGCCCCTGCGCCATGATCCAGATGCCAGCCGCGGCCAGTATAAAGGATGCCGCCGCGCCCAGCAGTACGCCGGCCCACAGCCGCCGGCGCGCGGCTGTCAGCGTCAGGGCCAGCGCGCCGGCCAGCGCCAGCCCCAGCCATGCCCCGCGCGCCCCGGAGCGCCACAACAGCCACAGCGCGATGCCCGTCCATACGGTCAGCCAGCCGGCATACCCCACGCGTCGGGCGCGCCAGGCCGCCCACAGCTCCAGCCACAGCGCCGGCAGGACCAGCACCAGGAAGCTCCCCAAGAAATCGGGGTTTCCCAGGCTGATAAAGGCCCGTCCCAGGAATGGGTCCCCCTGCCACATGCCTGGGAGCGGCCAGCCCAGCGCCCACCACACGCCGGCCAGCCCCACCCAGCTCCCCGCCAGCACGACCGCCCACCGTAAAAGCCGCCATCCCTCGGGGGAGCGCGCCAGCAGGCCGGCGGCGATAATGCTGATCATCAGCGCCAGTTGGGTGAATAGGCCGAACCCGCGGTGGGGACTGCCCCATACGCTCCAGCTCGACTGCACCGACCACAGCGGCGCGAGCAGGTTCAGCGCCGTCAGGCCGGCCAGCCCGAGGCGCGCCGGCAGAGGAATGCCGTTCCATAACCTGGTCATCTCGGCGCGCATGCCCGCAGGGTCCAGCAGTACGCCGAGACCCAACCCGCTCAGCACCAGCAGTACCGCCAGCCGTGCTTTGTCCGGCTCAAAGCCAAAGCTGGCGGCCGGCATGCTCCACAGCGGGAGCGCGGCCAACGCACAGAGCAGGCCGGCCCATATCCACCGCAGGCCGCCGCGCTGGGGAGATGCTGTCCCCTGGGTCCAATCAGCCATGACCCCCATCCAACCGCCGCAGGCTGACACGCGCCTGTTCCGCAACGGCGCCGGCATGCGCCTTGGCCGCGTCAGCCATCTCTCGACGCAAGGCCGAATCCGCAAGCAGACGCTCGATGGCGTCTCCGGCGCCGTCGGCATCGCCGGCCGGCACCACCAGGCCCGTCACCCCATCCACCACGGCCTCGGCCACCCCTCCCGTGCGCCATGCCACCGCCGGGACGCCGCGTGCCGCCGCCTCCAGATACACCATCCCGAACCCCTCCACCTCACCGTCCTCTTCATCGGGTGTCGGCAGGAGGACAAAGAGGTCGCTGGCAGTATATACCGCCGGCAAATCCGCATCCGGCACATCCCCCCAGAAGCGCACCGCATCTTTGACGCCCAGTTCCCGCGCCAGGGCTTCCAGCCGGCGGCGCTCCGGCCCATCCCCGACGATCCAGTACTGCAGGCCAGGAAAACGCCGGCGCAGTCGGGGCACCAGCGAGAGGGCCACATGCACCCCCTTGCGCCGTTCCAGCCGTGCTACTGTCAGGAGCACAGGCCCGTCCCCACGCGCCGGCGCCGTCGTCCCGTCAGCCTCGGGAAATCCGAGAAAAGGATGAATGACCTCGATCTGCTGTTCCGGATACCCTGCCGCCGCCACAAGCCCCTGGGTAAACCGGCTGATCGCCAGCACGCGATCCGCTTTCTGCAGTGCGGCAGTGAGGAACGGCCGTGCCCACCAGCGCGCTGCCGGCTTCCGGATATCATCGCCAAACGCCCAGATGCGGTAGGGCACGCCCCACCATCTATGAATCAGGCGCGCCGCTACCCCAAACGGCAGAGCCTGGCCGCATTCCAGCATCTGGAAGCGGTACCGCCGATACAGCAAAGGGAACAGGCACAGCGGGAAGAGGAACTGCGTCAGCCGGCGCCAGCCAGGGACCCCGCGCCCGAGCGCCGGCCATCTTACGACCGGGAACGGCTGTCGGGCATCGAATTCCCGCGCCCCGGGCGCCGCCGGCGCCGCCACGACGATGCGCTCCGCGGCCAAGGATGCCCGCTGATACAGCCAGCTCTGGATGCCGCCGCGCGCCGGCGGGAACCCCAACGTCACCAACAAGATGTCCCGTCCCATACCCTATACGCGCCCGGTGCGCTTCCCCCTCTGACCCAACCCCAGCGTGCGGTACAGCTCGACCCATTGGGGGAGTACTGCTTCGGCGCGATAGCGCGACCAGACATCGCGCCGGCCGGCCTCGCCCCATTCCTCGAGCCGTTCGGGGGCCGCCAGCGCCTCAAGCACCGCTTCCGCCAGCTCTGCCGCATCCCCCGGCGGCACCAGCCGGCCGCCCACCCCCTCGCGAACGATCTCCGGCAGGCCGCCCACGCGTGAGGCGATGACCGGCCGGCCGAGCGCCAGCGCCTCCAGCGCCGACAGGCCGAACGCCTCCCGGCGCGAGGGCACGATCACCAGGTCGCAGGCGCTCAGCCAGGGGCGGATATCCGGCTGAAAGCCGGCCCAGATAATCCCATCTCCCGCCGGCGGCCAGCGCTCTGGCCCAACCACCAATAATCTTGCGTCAGGTCGCTCCCTGTGTATGGGCAAAAAGGCCTTCAGCAAAATATCCAGTCCCTTCTCCCGGCTGTCCCGCCCGAAATATCCCAGCACCGGCTGGCCCTCCGCCAGTCCCAGCCGCCGGCGCGTCTCCGCCCGCCACGCCCCCACATCCCCAACCTCCCACCCCGGCTCGATGAAATTAGGCAGATAGCGGATGCGCTCCGCCGGCACCCCCCACCGGCGCAGGAGCCGGCATTGATACTCCGACACCCCAACGACCCAGTCAAAGCGCGGCAGGAGAAGCCGGTCCAGAAGCTCGTACACGCGCACCCGGGCGGTGGCGCCAGTATGCCCATGACAGGTGCTTAGGAGAGTTATGTCAAGCCAACTCCCCCGCGCCGCCCACGCCAGCACATCACTGCGGTAATCGTTGCAGTGCAAAGCCAACGGGCGCTCCTGCCGGAACATGGTGCGCAGGGAGCCGCCGGCCCTCGATGACCAGGGGGCAGGATCGGGTATCTGCACCGCCGGCACCCCCTGCTCCGAGGCGGACCGCACGGCTGGGTGCTCGTCCGGCCGGCCGGGCCGCCGGCGGTACAGCAGGCCCAGCAACGGCTGGAAGCCGGCCGCTGTCAGCGCCTGCGAGATATATATCAGCCGGCGCTCGATGCCGGCGCATTCGCCGCTGCTGCGCAAAAACATCACCACCTGCCCTGCCTGCTTCACCCAATCATAGACTCCTGCCATACGCGCTGGAGCACCCGCCACTGCAGTGCCGCTTTGGCGCGCGCCGCCGGCACGAACAGCCCGGCCGGCCCCATTATCGCCATCTTCATCAGGGATAACAGGGTGATCATCCAGCGGTAGGCATGTCCCGCCAGCCGGCCGTGTTGCTTGCGGAAATAGCGCAGGAGACTGACCAGCGCCTGCACGCCGGCTTCCTCTGGACACCGGGCACTGCTTCTGCCCCCCAGATGAATCACCCTTGCCTGTCCCACATAATATACCTTCCAGCCGGCGGCGCGCAAAGCCTGACAAATGTCCATGTCCTCCGCATACAGGAAATAGCGCTCATCGAACCCGCCGACTTCCTCCCAGGCCGGCCGGCGCACGCACATCGCCGCCCCGGACACCGCCGGCGCCTCAGCGGTTTCATCTCCGAGCATGAGCGCAAGCCGGGAGAAGGATAGTCCCCTCAGGCCGGCCTTCTCCAACAGTTCCGTCCAGAAGGTGGGGAAACGCCGGGCAGAGAGGGGGTACGTCCTGCCATCTGGTGTCAGCAGTCGGGGGCCGGCGGCCCCGGCCCTGGGGTGATCTGCCATCGCATTAAGGAGCATCGTCACAGCATCTGGCTCCACGGCGGTATCGGGATTGAGGAACCAGAGATACTCCCCGCGCGCAAGCTGTGCGGCGCGGTTGGCCGCCGCGGCATAGCCCAGGTTCTCCGGGAAGGCCAGCACACGCACGTCGGGTGCCTGCCGGCCCAGCCACTCGACCGTGCCGTCCACGGACCCATTGTCCGCCGCGATGATCTCCGCCGAGAGCCCCGCCAGCGCCGGCCGCAGGGATTCCAGACACCGTTCCAGTGCCGGCCGGCAGTTCCAGGTAACAATGATCACGGATAATTGGGGAGGCGCACTGGGTCCAGCACCGCCCAGGACCACAGGCGCGGGCGCCGGCCGCGCGCTCGCCCAGAGACCGCCCCCCGCCCCCCACATCTGCTCCAGGCCGGCGGCCAGGTGCGCCAACAGCCGTAACAAAGGTCCCACCCCTCGCAGACGAAACCCATGCGCAGAGGCCCAATTGCGGACGCTCCCTTCCCAGCCGACCGCGGAGGACCGCGAGCGCAGGATGACGTCCATATACCCCGTGTCCTGGAGGAGGCGGCGCAGTGCCGCCGGCGTGAAATCACAGCGGTGCCGCGGCACGTCAAGATGCACCCACCATCGTCCGAAGACCCGCGCCTGCAGGCTGTCCAGATTGGGCACTTCCAGCAGTAGCCGCCCCGCCGGCCGCAGAAGGCGCGAGGCCTCGGCCAGCGCAGTATGGGGAGAAAGGGTATGCTCCAGGCTGTGCCAGAAGGTGATAACGTCGAACTGCGCGGAGGCGAAGGGCATTTGCTCAGCGCGGCCGGCGGCAAATGCCCCGTCATCCGGCGCGCCGGCGGAGCTGGGGGTCAGCGCCGGCTCCAGCCCGAACGCGCGCCAGCCCAGCTCACGCATCGCGCGGACATACTGGCCGGCGCCGCATCCCACATCCAGCAGTCTGCCCCCAGGCACGTAAGGAGGAAGAAGAGACAGGCGGCCGGCAAAGGGCCGTCCGACGAGCATGCCGAGCCAGCGAGCCAGCCAGGTGGGAGCCGGCGCCGGATAGCCCTTACAGGTGAAGAGGGCCGCCTGTTTGAGCCAGCGCCGCCAGCCGGCACGCGCCGGCGCCCGAGACAGCTCCACCGCCGGCAGGGGCGGCGCTGTCTCGGGATCGGCGATCCAGGCCAGGCCGCAGTGCCGGCAGTACCGCAGGGTATATTCGCCGGGGGTGCCCAGCCGCCAGTCACGAATCCTTTCCTGCTCGCCGTAGTCCCGACAGCCGCAGACCGGACAGCCGGCCGGCCTCTCATCTTGGGAAGGGAATTCCAGCCGCCAACCCATATGCTCTTTTCAACGGGCGCCGCGGGACATGCGCGGCAAATAGGCCGCCGGCCTGGGGAGTTCCAAGCGCATCAGGGGATAGACAATGCGCGGCTCCGGCCCGACGGGGAAGCTGGTGACGCCGTCCCGCCGGCCGTCCAGGTCTTCGGGCGAACCGTCCAGGACGCCGCTTCGCCGGCCGGCTTTGTCCACGATCCATACGCCAATGGCCGGCAGGGACATCGTCTGCGTGACCGTCTCGCTCCAGCAGACGAGCTTCTCTCGATCGCCGGCGTCGAACGCATAGGCCTCCAGCGTGCCCTGCGAGGCGTCGCGCAGGTAGGGCAGGCCGGCCAGCTCGCGGGTGAAGGTCTGATAGGCCGTGTACGAGGGCTTTGCAGAGCCATCCGCCCGCAGGAGGCCGTACTTGCGCGGGTCGTCCGG
Organism: Anaerolineae bacterium; assembly: GCA_028275445.1. Lineage (GTDB taxonomy): Bacteria > Chloroflexota > Anaerolineae > JACIWP01 > JACIWP01 > JACIWP01. The sequence goes on from JAPWUQ010000022.1 coordinate 10,751, forward strand.
GTCGTCCATCATCTCGAACCAGACGATGGCGCGCAGGCCGGCGGCGTGGGCGCGGGCATGCGCCTGCATCAGGTAGCGACTGCTGGCCTCCTCGCTGTAATCCTGCCCATCCTCGGCCGGCCCCGCGCTGGGATAGCCTACCTCGGTCAGGATGATGGGTTTCTGCAGGCCGGCCTGCGCCATCACCCCGCGCACATAGGCCGTCTTGCCGATGAGGTCCTTCCCGAAGGGGTCCCAGCGCCAGTGGAACGCCCGATAATAGTGGAAATTCATCACATCAAACTGCTTGCCGCCAGGGCTGGCCAGCACCTGGTTCAGGAACATATGGTTGAAATAATCTTCCAGCAGTTCCAGCGCCAGGCCGCCGAAGACCACCTGCGCCTGCGGGTCAACGGCCTTCACCGCGGGGTAGACCTGGCCCAGCAGTGCGGCGTACTGCGCCGGATACTGGCCCCAGCACCCGCCCTGCTGGTGCATATCGGGGCGCTGATTGTCCGGCTCGTTGTACAGCTCCCAGTGCTTGATGTGATAGGGCGCGCCGCTGTAGCGCGCCACTGCCGCCTGCAGGAAGCTGACCAGCCGGCCCGCCGGCACTTTATCGATCGGCCCGCAGGGGGTCGTGGCCGCCCAAGACGGGTTGTCCCGCACAGTGACCATGATGGCGAAGCCGGCCTGCGCCATGGCACCGAACAGCGCATCATACTTGTCCCATACGTAGGTCGGTGGGTTGGTGTTCGTAGACTCGACCTCGGCCCAGCGCAGGTTGACCCGGATCAGCTCCGCGCCGGCATCCCCCGCCGGCGCCAGCAGGTCCCGCTGAGAAAGGATATCGCGGAACTGTATGCCGTAGAAGGGCAGTGCCGGCGTCTGGTCGGCGGTCGTCCCGCCCCCGGCCGGCCAAATCGCCGCCAGCATCAGCACTGCCAGCAGTACAAGCGCTCGTCTTGCCATCCGCATGCTCCTTCCAACCCTGTCGCGTTGGACACGCTCTCTCCAGCCCATTCCGGCAGGACAGCCAGTATCCCGTCGTCTACGGTGCCAGGATCAGGGGAAGCCAGAGGCGTCCTCCGGCGGCCGGCGTCCCCGTGGGGGTGGGATCAGGCTCCATGGTTGCCGTCGGCGTCCCGCTTGGCGCCGCCGTCAAGGTCGCAGTAGGGGTCGAAGTGGCGGTCGGCGTCGCCGTCGCGATGGTGGTCGGGGTCCACGTGGCGGTCGGCGTCGGGGACGGCAAGATGGTACCTGTCACCGTCGGCGTCTGTGTGGGTGTTGGCGTGCTTGAAGCCCGTTCGACGAACACGGGGTCGCTCGTCAGCCAGAGCGTGATCTTGCCATCGCGCTTTTTATCCTCGTCCCCCGTGCCCCCATCTTCCACCAGCGACTGTGTATAGGGGCCACAGGTGGTGTCGCCGCATTCCCGGCGCCATACGCGAGCCTGCGTCCATGCGACTGTCATGGGCACAACGCCGTCATGCCGGCACCACCCGATGAACAAGTCCTCCCCGCTTTTACGGAATTGATAGGCTTCCAGGCCATAGGTGCTCTTCTGATACGGGCCGATGTACGCCGCACCGCTCAGCTTCCCTATCAGGAAGCGGTACACGTCATAGCCGGCCTGGGGGACCAACCCCGCGTCCAAGAGGCCATAGAGACGCACGTCCTCTGGGCCGTCCACCATCTGATACCAGATGATGATGCCGATACCCTCGGCAATCGCCCGCACGTTCCCTTGTATCACATAGCGCGAGTTGCCCATCGGGGTATAGCCTTCCGCCGGCGGGCCGGCGTACGGATGTCCCAACTCTGTGATGACAAAGGGTTTGATCTGCACGCCGTTGCGTGTGAGCACCCCCTTCAGCGAATCGAGTTTCCCCTGGAGGTCAAACCTCTGCGTGGTAGGATTATCCCAGTTGGCATGGTATTCGTGGAAATAATGGAAGTTCATCACATCGAAATATGGGCCGCCGCCGGCGCGCAGGACATCGTCCAGGAAATTCATGTTCAGGTGGTCCACATAGCGAAACTCATATCCCAGCGCGCCGATCAGCACGATGGCCTGCGGGTCCGCCTGCTTGATGGCGGGATAGACTACCTTCAGCATGTCGGCGTAGGCGCGGCCGGCGTTCCCCCAGCACCCACCGAGATTCTCGAACCAGCCGTCGGTGCGCATGTTGTCCGGCTCGTTGTACAGCTCCCAGACCTTGATGTTGTACGGAGGCTGGCTGTAGCGCTCCACCGCCGCGCGAGCGAAGCGCGCCAGGTCATTCGGGTCATACAGCGGCCCACAGCGCGTCGCCGCCGCCCAAGAGGGATTGTCCCGGATGGTCACGACGAGCTGTAGGCCGGCCTCGGCCGCCCTGCGGAAAATAGTGTCGTAGAACGACCATTGGTACTGGGGAGGATCAGAGCGGGTCGGCTCCACATTATCCCAGGAGAGCTTGATGCGCACCCAGCGGGCGCCGGCGCTCACCGCATAGGAAAGGCCCTGGGATTCGTCAATGGTGCCCCGCATGTCCACCCCGAAAGGGGATGCCGGCGGCCAGTTCGGCAGGCTCCCCTGCCCCCAGCTCATCTGACCCAGGCCCCAGCTCATCAAGAGGACGGCAGTGAGGATGATGGCGAGAAGCTGCGAACGTCGCATGTCCTGAACCTCAATCTAGGAATATGGTCCAACCCATCGCGGCGGTCAGCGCCGCCGGCGCGCCAACAGCCATAATGTCGCGGTGACGCCGGCGCCCAGCGCCGCTATCGCCAGCAGGATATATCCCTCGAGGCGCGCCTGGCGCGGTACAGCCGCCGGCGTGCTCACAGGCACGGTTTCTGTCTGCGCTGGTACCGCTGTCGCCGGGGGAGCCGCTGTCGCCGGGGGCGGCGCCGGCGTCCAGGTGGCGCTGGCCGTGGGAGAAGGCGTGCTGGTCGGCGGTGCGACAGTTGTAGGCGTGCGGGATGATGTAGGTGAGCTGGTGGGTGTACGCGTCATCGTGACCGCGGGCGCCGGCGTATAGGTGGGCGTATCCGTTGCAGGCAATGTGGGCGTATGCGTCGGCAGTGGGGCCGGCGTGAAGGTCGCGGTCGCCGGCGGAGGGAGGGGCGTGTCCGTCGGCCGCGGCGTAGGTGTCGGCGGCGCAGGGGTAGCCGTAGGCGGCAGGGTCGGCGTCGGAGGGGTCGTCTCCCACTGGAAGGGGGCGCGGAACAGCGGCAGAAAATCCCCGGCCGGCACATCCGCCGGCAGGAAGGCGGCGGATACCGCGGAGCGCCCTCCGGCCGGCCAGGCGAGCACCAGCACTGCCAGCAGGATGATTAGGATATCCGCCGCCAGCCACCGCCGTCCGTGACCCCGCCGGCGCCCTTCCGGGGGACCCGACATAGTATCGTCCGCGCCCATCGCACAGCCTCAGTGGTAGAATGGAATGACGTACCCCACAAGACACAGGGTGTCAAACAGCAGTAAGGCCAGTCCGCCGGCCCAGCCGGCCAGCCGATACCAGCCCGCCGGCACCCATTCCCGCATACCCCACACGAACAGCGTCGAAAGCGGGATGAGCGCCGGGAACAGGTAGCGCCCCTGCGGCACCACGCCAAAGCGGTAGCTCAGGTACAGCACCTCTTTGGCCATGATGAGCACCAGGGCGACAGCCGCTATCAACAGGTAGACGACCAGAGCGCGCAACAGATACCGTTCCGCCGGCCTCTTCCCCTGCGCCAGGCTTCCCAGACCCTTGAGCAGGCCGGCGCCGGCGGCAGTGCACAGCCCCAGCAGGGCAACATACCACCCCTCGGCCAGGCGCACGTTCAACCAGCCGAACCGGGCCCAGAAGCTCTCGAAGATCAGGCGGGAATAGTAGAGATAGGGCGTGCGAACCAGGGCCTCGGCATACGCGCCGCTGATAAGCAATTCTACCACATCGCGGGGCAGATGGAAAAAGCGCCAAAGGGCCGCGAGGAGCGCCCGGCCGGCCGGCAACCACACGGCCCCACCAGCTATCACCAGCAGGCCGGCCAGGGCTCCCCCTGTCACCCATATCCAGCGCCGGCCGGCCCACCGCGGCCAGAGCGCACCGAGGATGATGAGCGCGAGGGCCGCCGGCGCGATGAAGCCGGTGCGCTTGGTCAGCAGTGCCAGCACAGCGCAGGACAGCATGCCCAACGCCCGCCTCCATGTCAGGCGTTCCCGCAGGGCGCCGGCGCCGCATACGAAGACACCCGCGGAGAAGAACGCCGCCAGGTTGTCGTTATTGGCGGCGGCGTGGATAAAGGCGAACATGGGCAGGCCGGCCGTGAATACCGCTGTGCCGGCCGCAAGACCGGGATGACGTGGAAAGAGCCGTCGGCCGGCCAGCCACGTCATGACCACAATGCCGGCGCCCAGCAGTGCCGAGAACCAGCGCACCAGCCGCAGTTGCGCCGCCGCATCCTGCAGGCCGCTCCAGCGCACCAGCCGGCCGGCAATCCAGTAATACAGCGGCGGCTGATGCGTCTCATGGGCGAAACCCGGCCAGATGTCATCCAGCGTGCGCGGAGGATCCCGCGGGTCATATGGGCGGATGAAATAGCCGTACTGCCAGAACCGATGCGCTTCCATCGAGGAGATGATGCGCTCCTGGATAGCCGCGGCCGCCGGCGTCCCTGGCGCCGCACCCTCCGCCATCAGCAGGATGTACTCCATGTGGCGCGGCTCGTCCGGCCCCTGCCACGGGGGCACCAGATAAAGGTACAGGGCTTGATGCGCCAGGGAGAGCACGAACAGCAGGAGGGCGGTGCCGGCCGCCGGCCAGCGACCCCGCCAGCGCGTGGACATCGTCAATATGACCCCTTCCCCGAGAAGATGGCCGGCAGGGTCAGCGCCATAATCTTCAGGTCCTCCCACAGCGAGTAATGCTGGATATAATCAATCTCCAACCGCACCCGATCATCCAGCGGCAGGTCCGCCCGGCCGTTCACCTGCATAGGGCCGGTCAGCCCTGGCTTCACCAGCAGGCGCTTCCTCTGCCAGGCAGTATACGTCTGCACGATGCGCGGCTCCTCCGGCCGCGGCCCCACCATACTCATATCCCCCCGCAGGACGTTCCAAAGCTGGGGCAGTTCATCCAGGCTGAAACGCCGCAGGAATCGCCCAACCCGTGTGACGCGCGGGTCATCCGGGATTTTCAGCGGGGGTTTCTCCCAGCCGCGCTCCCGCAGCAGGGCCTGCAGGCGCTCTTCCGCATCGGGCACCATAGTGCGGAACTTGTACATGGTGAAGATGCGGCCGTCCTGCCCCACCCGCGGCTGTCGGAACAGCACCGGGCCGTCGGAATCGAGCCGCACCGCCAGCGCGATGAGAGCCATCAGCGGCGCAGTCACCACGAGAAGCACCGCTGAGACAAGAATGTCCAGGATGCGCTTGACCGCCGCCTGCCAGGTCGTCAGGCGCAAATCGCTCACGCCGATGAGCGATATGCCGTACAAATCCTCCACACGCGGGCAGAAGGCGATCTCGCCGGCATAGTCCGGTGCCAGATACACCCGCACCCCCAGCTCCTGCAGAGCCAGGATATGTTCCGCCAGCGGCAGGGTATCCCCGCACGACAGGGTCAGGATCACACAGTCCGCATCATGCGCCTGCACCAGCTCCAGCAGGTGATCCATGTCTCCCAGACAAGGGGCGCCGGCCCTGGGGGATGCGGTTCCCCCATCGCCGGCGTACCCCACCAGCTCGAACCCCGCCCAGGGGTGCGTTTGAATGCGCCGGCCGATCTCCAGCGCCGTCGGTCCCCCGCCGGCGATAATGGTGCGCAGGGCCTCCCCCCGCCGATGCCGGCGCGCCGACAGCACCGTCCATGCCCAGCGCGCAAGAAGGAGCAGGAGGAAATCCAGCACGGCGAAATAGACGACCAGCAGGCGGGAGAAATCGCGCATGCGGGTGAAATACAATCCGCCGGCGAAGAGCATCAGCGACATGCTCAACGCCGCCAGCAGGGAGCGCAGTGCATCTCCGAAGGGCCGCCGGCGCCCGTCGTATACCCCGAAAAAGAGGAAGCACCCTGCCCAGATGACCGCCACCATGATGTACACCGCCGGCGTCAGATACACGGTGCCGGGAGCAATCTCCCGCCCGAATGGAATCCGGTGCCGCAGGAGATCGGCCAGCCACAGCGCCAGCAGGGTTAGGATCAGGTCGGCAAGCAGTATGGGCAGGGGACGGATCAACGGACGTTTTTTGGGCTTCACGACCGCTCGCTGTTCCAGAAGCGTCAGGCCCCATACTATGGGGGTACAGATGCCGCTGACAGGAATTATACCGGTTCCGAGACGCCGGCGCAAATAGCGCCGGCGTTTGCCCCGCGGCGCGCTTTGTGGTACGATATATCAACCGGAGGGCATATGGATGGCAGGATGCACGCGCTGCGCCGGCGAATCTGGCTTCTCATGGCTCTGCTCATCGGGGTGAGCATGATGCGGCTGACGGGGTGTCTGGCACCTGCCCCAGCCGCCAAACTCGTCACCATCGAGACCAGCGACATGCGGCTGGTCATGTACACCACCGCCGGCACCGTGCGCGAGGTCCTCCAGCAGGCCGGCATCTCCCTAGGACAAATGGACCGTGTCGAACCCGACCTTTGGCAGGAGGTGCAGGACGGCGCCACCGTGCGGGTGGTGCGGGTGGAAGAGCGCCAGGAGACGGAGCGCCGGCCCATCCCCTTCTCCCAGAAAATCATCAAGAGCGAGGCCCTCCCGCCCGGCGAGCGCAAACTGCTCCAATTAGGGGTCAACGGCGAGGAAGAGATCGTCTACCGCCTCGTGCTGGAGAACGGACAGGTTGTGGAGCGCACCGAGGCCCAGCGCATCATCATCAAACCGCCAGTGGATGAGATCATCGCTGTCGGCCTGCAGGCCGACCTCCCCTCGGTTCCCATCACGGGCACCCTGGTCTATATCTCCGCCGGCAACGCCTGGGTCATGCGCGGCACCAGCGCGAGCCGCCGGCCGCTGACCTCCTCCGGCGACCTGGACGGCCGCGTGCTGGCGCTCTCCCCCGACGGCGAATGGCTGGTGTACTCGCGGGCGGAGACCGGCGGCCGGCCGCATGTCCTCAATTCCCTCTGGATCGTCGGGACTTCCATCCTGAACGAGCCGTCATACCCCTTGGGCATCGAGGGAGTGATGTACGCCGAGTGGACGGCCGACGGGAAAGGCATCATCTATTCCACGGCGGAGCGCACCGGCGGCGCACCCGGCTGGCGCGCCCATAATGACATTTGGAAGGCAACCATTTACGGATTGACGCCGGCCGGCAAACGCACCGGCAATGAGAGGATCACCGCCCTGACGCAGAAGCTCCTGGACCCGCCGGCGGAAACGGTCTACAGTTGGTGGGGCACCCACTTTGCCCTTTCCCCCGACGGCCGCTGGCTGGCCTACGGCCAGGCTGATGAGGTCGGCATCATTGACCTGCGCGCCGGCACCCGCTCCCCCCTGCTCCATTTCGCCGCCTATCATACGTACGGCGAGTGGGTCTGGCTGCCGGAGCTGAGCTGGTCGCCCGACAGCCGCTACCTTGCCTGTTCCGTGCATGGTCAGATGGAAGGCATGGACCCGGAAGACAGTCCCGTGTTTGACCTGTGGGTGGTGGAGCGCACCGGAGCGGTCAAGGTGCCGATCGCCCCGGACGTGGGGATGTGGACCGCGCCGGCCTGGTCGCCGGCCAGGCGCCTGCCGGACGGCTCGCGCGAGAGCGCCATCGCCTTCGGCGTGGCCTACAGCCCCCGCAATTCCCAGGACAGCCGGTATGACCTGTACGTCATGGATCGGGATGGGAGCAACCGCCGCAAGCTTTTCCCGCCGGCCGATATGCCCGGCCTGGTGGCGCCGGAGCTGGCCTGGTCGCCGGACGGCCGGCGGATGGTCATCGCGCATCAGGGCTACCTGTATCTGCTGGATGTGGACAGCGGCACCTGGCAAAAACTCACCGCCGATGGGCAAAGCGGCCAGCCGCGCTGGGCCGGCGAGCCCACGGCCGGCGAGGAGGATATGGGACATGGCGAGGAAACCACCACCAAGGATTCTGGTCGTTGACGATGAGCCTGTGGTACTGCAGGCCCTGCAGGAGAGCCTCCGCCGGCGGGGATACCAGGTGGACACCGCCTCCACCGGGCAGGAAGCGCTGGAGCATGTGCGCGCCGTAATGCCAGACCTGATCATCCTCGATCTGCTTCTGCCCGGCATGGACGGGTTCGAGGTCTTCCAGGCGCTCAAGCGAGATGCGCACACCCGCCACATCCCCATCATCCTGCTCACCGGGGTATACGACTCCGAGGAGCAGAAGGAGGCCGGCCTGCAGATGGGCGCCGCCGGCTACATCATCAAGGAGCGCGGCCGGGACTTTAACGCCGAGAAGCTGACGCAGACCGTGGAGCAGGTGCTGGAGCATATGCCGGCCGCCGCCCCCGCCGGCGCATCCATCGTCATCATTGACGATGACCGCCTCAACCAGGCCATCCTCCAGCGCGCCCTGATAGAGGCCGGCTACCACGTCCGGCTGGCATCCGAAGGAGCGCACGGCATGGAAATCATCCAGGAGGAGATGCCCGATCTGGTCCTGCTGGACTATCGGCTTCCCGATGCGGATGGGCTGGATCTCCTCCAGCAACTGCGCTCCGCTTTTCCGGATATGGCCATCGTGTTCATGACCGCCTACGGTTCCGAGGAGGTCGCCGTCGAGGCCCTGCGGGGCGGCGCGGATGATTATCTCATCAAGCCATTCCGCCCCTGGCACATCCTCACCGTCGTGGAGAAAAGCCTGGAGAAAGCCCGCCAGCGCCGGCTCACCCGCATCCTGCTCGACGAACTGCGCCAATCCAACCTGCGCCTGCGCGCCAAACAGCAGGAACTGGAGGCGGAACATCAGGCCCTGCAGGAAGCGTACCGCCAGTTGGAGCAGTTCGACCAATTGAAAGAGGAATGGCTGAGCATGATGGTGCATGACCTGAAAAGCCCCATCGGCATCCTGCTCAGCGCGGTGGACCTGCTCGGTGCTGACTTCGAGGCACAGATGGATGAGGAACAGCGGGCCGTGCTGGACAGCGCCCGCCGTGCCAGCGCCCAGCTCCTCTCCATGATGAGCAACCTGCTGGACGTCCAGCGTCTGGAAACGGGCAAGCTGGCGCTGATGCGCACCCCGCTGGACCTGAACGACCTGGTGCGGCGCGCCGGCATAACCGCCCTGCCCCGGGCGCGCGAACAGCAGATCAACCTCTTCTTCGACCTGGACAAGGACATGCCGCCCGTGCCGGCGGACGAGGAACTGGTGGAGCGCGTCCTGGCCAACCTGTTGGATAACGCGCTCAAATTCACGCCGGCGCAGGGGCAGATCACCCTGTTCACCCGCGCCGGCACCGATGAGGTGCAGGTCGGCGTGGCCGACACCGGCGAGGGGATCCCCGCAGGGGAACGTCAGCGCATCTTCGAGAAATTCACCCAGCTCCACCGGAACATCAAGGGGGCGCGCGGCAGCGGTCTGGGGCTGACCTTCTGCCGGCTGGCGGTGGAGGCCCACGGCGGCCGCATCTGGGTGGAGGACAACCCTCCCCAGGGCAGTCGCTTCATCTTCACCCTGCCCCTGCACCCATCCGCCCAGGAGTGATGCGCCCCTATGCCCACTCCGCGCCCGGCATGGCTGTCCCGCCTGTTCCTGCTGACCATCATCCCGCTGGTCTGCGCGGCGGCCGCCGGCCTGGCCTGGACCGCGGCGCCGGCGCCGGCCACCCCCCTGCCGGAACCCGACCCGCGCATCTGGCCCCTCTACGGCATCAACCTTTCTCCTTGGCACCTTTCCGAAGCGGAATGGAACGCCCAGCTTGAGGAAATCACGCGCATCCTGCCGGGCGGTTGGGTGCGGATCCGCTTCCGCTGGGCAGAGCTGGAGCCGGCGCCCGGCCAGTTCGATTGGACATCCGCCGACCGCGTTGTGGACGCCCTGCGCGGCCGGCCCCTGCGCCTGCTGGCCGTGCTGGAGACCAGCCCCGCCTGGGCACGGAGCGAACAGGATCAGGACAATCCCTATGCCCCTCCCCGCGAGCGCCGGAACTTCGGTGCGTTCGCCGCGGCCTTCGCCGGCCGCTACGGCGATGTGGCCGACGCCTATCAGATATGGGATGAGCCCAATATTGCCCCGCACTGGGGCAACCGCTACGTGAACGCCGGCGAATACACCGACCTCCTGCGCGAGGCCGCCCTACAGATTCGCCCGGTGGACCCCGACGCGCTCATCCTGGCCGGCGGGCTGGCCCCGAACATTGAGCCCGGCGGCCTGAATCAAAGCGACATCATCTTCCTGCGGGAGATGTACGCCGCCGGCGCGGCGGAATGGTTCGACGCGCTGGCCGCCAAGCCCTACGGCCTGCGCGCCGGCCCCACCGACCCGCCCGACCCCGGCCAGCTCAATTTCCAGCGCGCCGCCCTCCTGCGCCAGGTGATGGTGGAGGCCGGCGACGGGGCCACCCCCATCTGGGGCGTGGAATTCGGCTGGAACAGCCTGCCGGCGGGCTGGCAGGGAGCCCCATCCCCCTGGGGCACCACCGACGAGGAAACACAGGCCCGCTGGACGCGGGAAGCCGCCGGCATCGCCCGCCGCTCCTGGCCCTGGATGGGGCCGCTCCTCTGGGCGGAATGGCGGCCGGATGCCCCTGCCGATGACCCGCGCTGGGGCTTCGCCGCCGTGGACAAGGACGGCCGGCCGCGCCCCGTGCTGGAATCCTTGCGCGCCCTGCCGGCCCTCTCCGAAACCGCCGGCGCCGGCGTCCACGCCTTCTGGGAGCCATCGGTGACCACCGAGGGGCAATGGCGGATCGCTCCCGACGGCGCCGACATCGGGGAGGAAGGCGCCGCCATGCGCATCCGCTTCGTCGGGACCGGCATTGACCTGGCCGTGCGGCGTGGCCCGTACTGGGCCTATCTCGAGGTGAGCGTGGACGGCCAGCCGGCCAACGCCCTGCCGCGCGACGAGGCCGGCCGCAGTTACCTGGTGCTGTACGACCCCCTGCGCGCGCCGGCCGTCGTGCCGCTGGCGCGAGGACTGCCGGCCGGCTTCCATGAAGCCCGCATCGTCGCCCACGGGGGCTGGGACCAATGGGCGCTGGCCTATTTCGCGGTGCACGAGGGCACGCCGGCGCGTTCCCCATGGTCGGCGGCTGTCCTGGGAGCCCTGGCCGGCCTGCTGATAGACGCTGTCCTCCTCGTTAGGACACGGGGTTCGCTTCGCCGACTGGTCTCTGCTCCCGTCCGCCTGTGGGAAAGGGTGCATACCTGGTTCACGGGCCGGCCGTTCTCCCTACGGCTTGGTCTGCTGGCCGCCGCCGGCGCCCTGTTCCTGCTGGCTCCTGGTCCCATCCTCCCGCTGGCCGGCCTGCTGGCCTGCGCGGCCATTATCCTGCTCTGGCCGCCGGCCGGCCTCATCCTCGCCCCGGCGAGCTTCCCGCTCTTCCTGCGCCCGCCGCTGATCTTCGGCCGCGCCATCCCCAACCTGGAATCCATCCTCTGGCTGACGCTGGCCGGCCTCCTCTGGACGGCAGTACTGCGCGGCGGCCTGCAGGGCCTGTGGGGCCGGCTGTGGCGGACCCGCTCCTGGGTAGACGCGGGGGTGCTGGGATTGCTGTTTGCGGCCGGCCTGAGTACAATATTCGCCGAGTACCCGGGCGTGGCGGGGCACGAACTGCGCACGGTGTTCCTGGATTCCGCCCTGCTGTATGCCCTCTGGCGCGCCATGCCGGCCGGCAGGGATGAGCGGCGCTGGCTTTGGGCGGCTGTGGACGCCCTGCTGATCGGCGGGGTCATTGCGGCGCTGGCCGGCATCGCCCAGTGGTTCTCCGGCGCCGGCGTCATTACCGCCGAAGGGGTGGCGCGAGTGCGCGCCTGGTACGGATCGCCCAACAACCTGGCGCTCTACCTGGAACGGGTGGCGCCGGTGGCGCTCTCTGCAGTGGTCTTCGGGGGCGTCGGGCGCCGGCGCTGGACCTACGGCCTGGCGCTTCTGCCCATCCTGGCGGCGCTCTATCTGACATTTTCGCGCGGCGCCTGGCTGTTGGGACTGCCGGCGGCCCTCATTGGGATGGGCGCGGCGCGCGGCGGCAAATGGCGTTGGGGCGCGCTGGCCGGCGTCCTGCTCATCGGCGCGGCGCTCCTGCCGCTGGCCGGCAC
>JAPWUQ010000155.1 GCA_028275445.1 Anaerolineae bacterium
ATGGCTCCTAAGCGACAAAAATGCCCTGTTGACAAGTGAAAAAACTTATGCTACAATGTTGTCAGACAGGAAACAACCCGACAACCAGCCGGCGCGCCAGCATCGTCACCCCACCGAGTTGCATTTCTGCATGCCGCGCCACCGCAAGCGCCGGCACACCTGCGGAGATGTAAATGGCCCAAAGCGCTTTCGTAGACCTGACCTCGGGCACGATCCTGATCCAGGAAACCGATCCTTCCCTGCTCCACAGGTGGCTGGGAGGGCGCGGGTTGGGTGCCGCCTGGTTGTATGCCCTCACGCATCCGCAGATCGACCCGTATGATGCACGGAACGTGCTGATCTTCACCACCGGGCCCTTGAACGCCACATCCTGGCCCTCATCAGCTCGCTACACAGTTACATTTAAATCGCCGGCCACCGGCGCGTACGGCTACGCTAACGGCGGAGGTCATTTTGGTGCGGAACTGCGTCGAGCCGGATATGACGCGCTCATCATCACTGGGCGCGCCCCCCAACCTTCCATCCTGCGCGTGACGGACGACGAGATCCGCATTATTCCGGCACCAGAACTTTGGGGACTGGGAACCTCTGTCGTCCAAGAACAATTGCGCCATCAGGCTGGAGGACGAGTCGCCTGCATAGGTCCTGCCGGCGAAAACCTCGTGCGCTTTGCCGCTATCATCAATGACGAAGGACGCGCCGCCGCTCGGGGAGGCCCCGGCGCGGTCATGGGCAGTAAAAACCTGAAGGCGATCCATGTCATTGCTCGCCGGCGCTCCATCGAAACCCCGCCTGGCTTTCGAGAAGTCGCCAAAAGGGTCTCCGCATACCTGATCCACCATCCTCGGTTACAGACCCTCATGGAGGAATCCACCCTGTTCCTCGTACAGGCCAAACAGGCTGTCGGAGACCTGCCGGCGAACAACCATCAGCTAAACCAGGTGCCTTATGTGCACAAAATTGATACCCAGGCCTTCCGCAAATACTGGACCAAGCGTACCGGTTGTGCCGGCTGTCCCATTCGCTGTGCCCGTCAGGTCGAGCTCCAGCTCGACGATGAAGCCATCCGGCTGGAAGGGCCGGAGTTCGAGAGCGCCAATGCCCTCGGCCCTATGTGCGGGATTTCCGACCCTGAGACCATCATCCGCGCCAATTACTTGTGCAACGAGTACGGCATGGACACGATCTCTGCGGGAGTGACCATCGCCTTTGCCATGGAATGTCATCAAAGGGGCCTCTTACATGATCCGGAGCACACCCTCGAATGGGGCGATGCAAATACCGTCCTGGGACTGCTGAAACAGATCGCCCGCCGGCAGGGACTCGGCAATCTCCTCGCGGACGGAACGCAACGAGCGGCTCAGCAATTGGGCGGCATCGCCGAGAATTTCGCCATGCATGTCAAGGGGCTCGAACTTCCGCGACAAGAACCGCGCACCAACAAGGCCATGGCGCTGGGCTTAGCAACCTCCAATCGCGGCGCGGATCACCTGTATGCCTTTTCGGTGATTGATGCCATCGGTGCCTGGGACGTAGCACGTCAGCTCTTCCCCGAGGAAATCCTCCCCAAGCTGATGAACTTCTCCGACGAGACATACAAGCCGGACAGCGGCATTTACGGAGAACATTTCTGCGCCATCACCGATGCACTGGGGATTTGCAAGTTCAGCACCGTCCAGAATTATATCGTCATGCCGGCACACCTGGCAGAAGGTCTCCAGGCCCTGGGGTTCGATCTTACCGCCGAAGAACTGCTGACCATTGGGGAGCGCATTGTGAACCTGGAGCGGATGTACAATGTCCATCACGGGATGGACCGCCGGCACGACAGCCTCCCCCCTCGATTCCTGGAAGAACCTATCGCGGTGTACGCCTATCAGCCCGATCCACAGAGCGGCATGTTACGCCCCTCGGAAGAACCCATCATTGACCAGGACGTGGTCCACCTCGACCAGATGCTTGACCGCTACTATACACTGCGCGGCTGGAGCAAACGCGGCATCCCTACCCCAGAGACTCTGCGGCGGTTGGGATTGGAGGATGCGCTCCAGCCACATCCAGCACCCTCTTCCGAAGAAGATCAACGCCAGCGTTGGTTGGCTGAACAGGTCATTGGCGCCAAGCATACGAGCTCGAAAGATCACTCCTCACATGGGTAACTCACTCAGCGCGAGAAAGGGGGGATGGGCATGAGATGACTTTTTACCGCACAGCTTGTCTCACACAACCGGTTGTATGAACCTCTTTAGCAGAAATCCCTTATCTGGAGGAGATGCACTATGAAACAGCGCCTCGTATGGTACGTCCTTGCTGTGTTGTTGATCACCGCCCTGTTGGCGGCATGCGCCGGCCAGCCGGCGGCCCCAACCCCAACCCCAACCCCGGCTCCTCAGGAAAAGCCCTTCAAAGTTGGGCTGCTCCTTCCCGGCAGTGCCAATGACCAGGGCTGGAACCAGATCGCGTATGACGCCTTCAAGCGCATTGAAAAAGAGCTGGGGGCTGAGATGAGTTATGTCGAACTCGAGCAGTCGCCGGCCTCTTTCGAGAAGGCATTCCGCGACTTTGCCAGCCAGGGTTACCAAATGATCCTGGGCCATGGCTTTGAGTTCCAGGACCCCGCTCTTGCCGTTGCCAAGGATTACCCCAACACCTTCTTCTTCATCTCCAGCAGCCGCATCTTCGCCGGCAACGTCATCGGCCTCAACACCGATTCCAGCCAACCCTTCTACCTGATGGGCGTCATCGCCGCTAAAATGGGCAAGGGGGCCGGCCTGGTGGGCGGCATGGAGATTCCGCCGATCTCCGAGGCATTCACCGGCTTCATCAACGGCGCCCACAGCGTTGACCCCAACTTCCCGGTCAGCGTGACCTATATCGGCAACTTTACCGATGCCGCCGCCGCCAAGGAAGCGGCATTGAGCATGATTGCCCAGGGCGCCGATTTCATTATCCCGAACGCCGATGTGGCCGGCCTGGGCGTCTATCAGGCGGTTGCCGAAAGCGGGCCGCAGATCGCCACCTTTGGGGTGTTCGGAGATTTCACGGATAAGGCACCGCAGAATGTGATTGGCAACTACTTTGCCGATTACGGCCAGGGCATCGTCAACATGGCGAAAGCGGTCAAAGAAGGCACCTTCAAACCCACTGGGAACGTCGAGTTTGGCCTGAAAAACAAAGACGTGATGTGGCTGACCTTCAATGACAAAGCGGCTCGGCCGGTTCCCGAAGATGTGCGCAAACTGGTCGAGGAAGTTACCGCCAAGATCGCGGCCGGCGAGATCAAAACCCTCGCACCAGCGAAGTAACTGCATTATCTGGGGCTATCGGGGCTTCGCCCCGATAGCCCCAGACTTCTCAATTCGCACGGTATGGTATATCATGATTATGATATTTGGATCATTCCCCAACCCAGGGATTCGGGAGAGGTAAGAAACACATGAATGACCCTTCCCGTGAGACGACCATGACCATGCAGGAGAGGTCAGTGGCCCGGCCGGGCATGTGCCTGCTACCCAAGGCTGTATTACGCATAGCGCCGCGCTTGCTGGCGATGATTTCCCCCATCGCCGCCATTGTTCTGGCCTTATTTATCAGCATGCTTCTGCTGATAGCAGCCGGCTACAACCCAGCCCGTGCCTACACCGTCATGTGGCAGGGGGCATTTGGTGACCTGCGCGCCATCTCGGAAGTCTTGATCAAAGCAACTCCCCTGATCCTGATCGGAAGCGGACTCGCTGTAGCGTTTCGCTGTAGCATATGGAACATCGGCGCGGAAGGCCAATTCTACGCCGGCGCCGTGGGGGCGACCATCGTGGGCATTTTCATCACATCGCTCCCCTCTTACCTGATGATCCCCCTGGTGCTGCTGGTGGGCACGCTGCTGGGCGCCCTGTGGGGGATGCTCGCCGGCTATCTGCGAGTGCGGTTTAACGCGAATGAGATCGTCACCACGATCATGCTGAATTACATTGCAATTATCGGCACAGGCTATCTGGTGACGGGGCCGCTAATGGATCCCGCCGGCGGCAAATATCCTCAGACCGCCCGCATTGTCGAAGCGGCCATGCTTCCCCGCTTCTTGCCCCCCACCCGTTTGCATATTGGCTTTATCATCGCCTTGATCGTGGCGGTCATCCTGTACCTGCTGATCTTCAAAACCAGCATCGGTTATGCCATCCGCACCGTCGGCATCAACCCCGTCACAGCACGCTACGCCGGCATTCACGTGGAACGCCATGTCCTCCTGGCGATGGCCATCAGCGGAGGAGCCGCCGGTTTGGCCGGGGCCATTGAGGTCGCCGGCATCTCCTTCCGCCTGTACCAGCAAATCTCACCCGGCTATGGCTTCGAGGGCATCGCGGTGGCTCTGCTGGCGAATAATCATCCGCTGGGCATCATCCTCTCCGGTATCTTGTTCGGAGCACTGCGCTCTGGAGCCGAAGTCATGCAGATCTCCGCGAAAGTCCCCTCCGTGCTGGTGTTTGTCATCCAGGGACTGGTCATTCTCTGTGTGGTAGCGTTCGGCCTGTATCGGCTCCATTCGCGTTGGGAACCGCGCCCGGAAAAGGAGTAAAGGGACAGTCATGGATACCTCTGCGATGATTCTGTTCGTCCAGACAATCCTTTCCGCCACCTGGCGTCTTGCAACGCCAATGATTTACGCCTCTATCGGGGAAGTGTTCACCGAGCGCTCTGGTGTGTTGAATATTGGCCTCGAGGGCTTTATGCTCCTGGGGGCGTTCGCCGGCTTTGCCGTCACATACTTCACGGGCAGTCTGGCTCTCGGGATCCTGGGAGCAGTATTGTGTGGATTGATCTTCGGCCTTCTCTTCGCCTTATTCACTGTGACCATCAAAGCGAACCAGATCGTCGTCGGCGCCGCGTTCAACCTCATTGGCCTGGGCCTGACAGGCTTCCTGTATCGCGCTTGGTTTGTGAATAAAGCGCAGGGAATCCAAGCCTTCCCTCCGATTGACATTCCATACTTGAGCGCCATTCCATTTCTGGGCCCGGTTCTGTTCCGGCATAACATCCTCGTGTACTGCACCGTGCCATTAGTGCTCATCGCCGGCTTCGTGCTCTACAAGACGGCGTTCGGCCTGGCGGTGCGCTCCGTTGGAGAACATCCGAAAGCCGCAGACACCGCTGGCGTCAGTGTGAGCCTCATCCGCTATGCCGGCGTGCTCATCGGCACAACGTTGACATCCCTCGGCGGCGCCTATCTGACCCTGGCACATACCAACCAGTTCGTGGAGGGCATTACTACAGGACGCGGCTTCATCGCCCTGGCAGTGGTGGTGTTCGGCCGTTGGTCCCCCAAAGGCGCATTCTGGTCCTCCCTGCTCTTCGGATTGTTTTATGCACTGCAACTGCGCCTGCAGGCCATCGCAAATATCACCATCCCCTACCAGTTTTTGCAGGCTCTCCCGTATGTCATGACCTTGTTGACCTTAATCCTCTTGCGTGGGCGCGCCATTTCTCCAAAGGCGCTTGGCGTGCCGTACCAGAAGTCCGCGTGAGGTGGGGCCATGTCTCCTGAGACCATTCTGCGAATGGAAAATATTGTCAAAACCTTTCCAGGCGTGATTGCCAACGATCACATCAATTTCGAGGTATATCAGGGGGAGGTTCACTGCCTGTTGGGAGAGAACGGCGCCGGCAAAACCGTGTTGATGAGCATCTTGTACGGGCTGTATCAGCCCGATGCCGGCCGCATTTACTATAAAGGCCGGCCTATTACCATCCGCTCCCCTCGCGATGCCATCCGACACCGCATCGGAATGGTGCATCAGCACTTTATGCTCGTGCCCACACTTACCGTGCTGGAGAATCTCATCCTCGGACAATACCCTTTCTTCCGCATACTGAACAACCTCGACCACGTGGCCCAAAAGATCCGCGCCATGAGCGAGGAATTCGGGCTGAACGTGGATCCCTATGCTATATGCGGGGAGCTGTCGGTAGGTGAACAGCAGCGAGTGGAAATCCTTAAGGCGCTTTATCATGGGGCGGACCTGTTAGTGCTCGATGAACCTACGGCGGTGCTCACCCCCCAGGAAACTTCTCAACTGTTGACCTTCCTGCGCCGGCTGGCAGAAAAGGGCTTGACCATCATCTTTATCACTCACAAGCTGGAAGAAGTCATGATGGTCAGCGACCGGGTCACCGTGCTTCGCCAAGGCAAAGTTGTGGCAACGGTCAATACCGCAGAAACGAACCCGCGCGAGCTGGCGAAGATGATGGTGGGCCGGCCCGTCCTGATGGAGCTCCCACGCACCCGATGCGCACCTGGAGAGGTGGTGCTCTCCGTGCGAGACCTGCACGTCTTAGATGCACGTGGATTGCCGGCCGTCAAGGGGGTTAGCTTTGACGTGCGCGCCAATGAGGTAGTGGGCATCGCCGGCGTCTCCGGCAACGGCCAGACCGAACTCGCCCTGGCCATCGCCGGCCTGGCGCCGGTCTCGCATGGCTCCATTCACCTCTGCGGTCAGGACGTCACCCACCTTTCTCCTCGAGCCCGCAGTCAACTCGGCATGGCCCACATCCCCGAAGATCGCCATGGCATGGGGGTCATCCTGCCCTTCACCGTCGCCGAAAACTTTATCTTGCACGATTATTACCGACCGCCGTTTGCCGTCCAGC
>JAPWUQ010000023.1 GCA_028275445.1 Anaerolineae bacterium
GGTGATGCCGCGGTCTACGGACAGAGCATGAAGAAGGGCGTTGAGCTGGCGCTCGATAAGATCAACGCCAACGGCGAGAAGATCCGCGTCATCTTCGAGGATGACCGCCTCTCCGCCGCGGATGCCCAGACGGCGTTCCTGAAGCTGGTGGACAGCGACAAGGTGCCGGTCATCCTGGGTTCTGGCTCCAGCACTGTGACGCTGTCGCTCTGCCCCAAGGCCGAGGAGCGCAAAGTGGTGCTGATTTCCTCCATCTCCACGGCGCCGGCGCTGAAGCAGTGCGGCGACTACGTCTTCTCCGCCATGGCAACTGACGATGCCCAGGGCCCCGAGTGGGCGAAGGTGGCCGAGTACCTGAAGGCCGATGAGGTTGCCGTCATGTACATCAACAACGACTATGGCATCGGCGTCAAGGACGCCTTCCTCAACTCGTACAAGGGCAAGGTGCTCATCGCTCAACCTTTCGAGCTGGGCGCCAAGGACTTCCGCACCGAAATCCTGAAGGTCAAGGCCACCAACCCCAAGGTGGTGTTCATCGTGGACCATGTGGCCGAGGGCAGTATCGTCATCAAGCAGGCGGCGGAGCTGGGCATGAAGGTGCAGTGGGTCACCGACGTCTCCATGGTGGCGCAGGAAGTGATTGACCTCGCCGGCGCGGCCGCCGAGGGCATCATGGGCCTGCGGGCCGGCAGTACCCAGACGCCGCAGTACAAGGAGTTCGAGGAAGCCTTCCAGAAGAAGTTCAACGAGCCGCCCACCATCTGGTCCGACTTCTCCTATGACACCATGATGCTGGTGGCCATGGCCATCGACAAGTACGGATGCAACTCCGAGGGCATCAAGAAGGGCCTGATGGAGGTCTCGCAGGATTATGTCGGCCCGTCCGGTCCCAAGGCCTTCAACGAGTACGGCATCTCCCCGGGCGTCTACGAATGGATGATCGTCAAGGACGGGAAGTGGGTCCTGTTCGAGAAGAAGTAGCCCTTTTCCACGTCTGCATAGTAGGTTGACCATGCCGATGAGGTGCCAGGCCGGCCGGCCTGGCACCTCAAAACCGCCTCGCACAGGAGTCATGCATGGATATCTTCGCGCAACTGCTGGTCAACGGGTTGATCGCCGGCGGCACCTACGCCCTCGCCGCCGTTGGCTATTCGATGGTCTACAGCATCCTCAAGTTCATCAACTTCGCCCACGGCTCGATCGCCATGGTGGGCGCCTACATCACCTTTTTCCTCGCCATTCAAAGCCTGCATCTGCCCCTGCCGGCGGCGTTCTTCCTCTCCATGCTCCTCACTGCCCTGCTGGGCATCAGCGTGGAGCGCATCGCCTATCGGCCACTGCGAAGAGCCCCCAAGCTCTCCACCCTGACCACCGCCATCGCGGTCTCATTCGTGCTGGATGCGGCGGTCATGATCCTGATGGGGGCGGACATCAAGACCTTTTCCCTGCCGGTGATGCAGGGATACAGCATCGGGCCGGTGCTCATCACCCCCGTGCAGATCATCATTATCGGTGCCAGCTTCTTCTTCATGCTTCTGCTGTACATCCTGCTGACGCGCACGAAGCTGGGCAAAGCCATTCGCGCCGTGGCGGATGATCCCAGCCTGGCCGAGGCCAGCGGCATCAACGCCAATGTGATCATCGCCGCGGTGTTCGGCATCGGCTCGGCGCTGGCGGCGGCCGCCGGCTCGCTTATCGGCCTGGACACGAACCTTCAGCCCACCATGGGCTTTCTCATCACGATAAAAGCCTTTGCCGCCGTGGTGTTGGGCGGCCTGGGCAGTGTGTACGGCGCGATTGTGGGCGGATTTATCATCGGCATCGTGGAGAACCTGGGCGTGTGGGTGATCCCCCCGGTCTGGAAGGATACCATCGCCTATGGGATTCTCATCCTGGTGCTGTTCGTGCGGCCGGCCGGCCTCTTCGGCTCCGTGGAGCAGGCCGGCGTGCTTCAACAGTAGCGGGGAAGGGAGGGCATACCGAGGATGGAAATTGCGGTCCATCTGCTGGTGCTCATCACCATATACGGCATCCTGGCCATCAGCCTGAACCTGATGGTGGGCATGGCCGGCCTCTTTAACCTGGGGCTGGCCGCGTTCTACGGCATCGGCGCTTACACCTCGGCCATTCTGTCGCGCAATTTCGGCGTGCCGGTGGGGCTTTCCCTGCTGGCCGGCGTGGCCCTGTCCGCCCTGATCGGGTTCATCATCGGCCTCCCCACGGTCAAGCTGGTGGGGGACTACCTGGCGGTGGTCACCATGGGATTGGGCGAGATCACCCGCGCCGTCTTCAAGAACTGGGTGCCGGTGACCCGCGGCCCGATGGGCCTGCCCGGCATCCCCCATATGTCCCTTTTCGGCTTCAAGCTGGATACTGCGCCGCTGTTCCTGGCCTTCAGCTTCGTGATGATTGCCATCAGCTTCATCTTCGTGGAGCGCATCCGGCTGTCGCCGTTCGGGCGCGTCCTGCGGGGGGTGCGCGAGGACGAGATGGGTGCCCAGGCGTTGGGCAAGAACACCTACTGGTACAAGATGATCGCGCTGGTGGTCGGTTCCGGGCTGGCCGGCCTGGCCGGCGGCCTCTTCGCCCATTACATGAGCTTCATTGACCCCTCCAGCTTCGTCATGTGGCTTACCTTCTTCATCTTCCTGGCGATCATGATGGGCGGTCTGGGGAATAACCTGGGCGCGGTGGTGGCCACCGGCGTGCTGATGGTCCTGCGCGAGGGACTGCGTTTCGCCGGCCTGCCGCCGGCCGTCGCCGCCCCCCTCCAACAGCTCATCTTCGGCATCCTGCTCATCATCATGACCATCTTCGCCCCGCGCGGCCTGATCCCTGAGCAAAAGCCCAGATACGACTGACGAGGAGCCTGACACGTGCTGCGCATCGAGAACCTTTCCAAGGACTTCGGCGGTCTGCGGGCAGTGGATCACTGCTCCTTTGAGGTGCCGGCCGGCACCATCTTCGGCCTCATCGGCCCCAACGGGAGCGGCAAAAGCACCATCTTCAACCTGGTGACCGGCTTCCTGCTCCCCACCGAGGGCGAGATATATTTCAAGGGAGAGCGCATCACCGGCTGGCCGCCGTATGCCATCGTCCGCAAGGGCATCGCCCGCACCTTCCAGTTGGTGCGCGTCTTCCGCAACATGACCGTCATGGAGAACATGTTGATGGGGCCCAAGCATCAGGCCGGGGAGAATTTCGTCGCCGGCGTGCTGAACCTGCCGGCGGTGCGCCGGCAGGAGCGCGAGAACGTCAAAAAGGCCCGCGAACTGCTGGCGATAATGGGCCTGGAGCGCTTCGAGAACGAGTACGCCGGCAACCTTTCCTATGCCGAGCAGAAGCTGGTCGAGATCGCACGCGCCCTGATGACCGACCCGGACTTCCTGATGCTGGATGAGCCGGCCTCCGGCATCAACCCCACGCTGGTGGAGAACATCCTCCAGCATATCCGCCGCCTGCGCGATGAGCACGGCAAGACCATCCTGCTGGTGGAACACGATATGAACGTGGTCATGAACCTCTGTGACTGGATCGTGGTGCTCAACTACGGCCAGAAAATCTGCGAGGGCACGCCGGAGACGGTGAGCTGTGACCCGCGTGTCATTGACGCCTATCTGGGCGTATAGCCGCAACGGGAGCAGAGCATGAGCGATCATACCGACAATACCCTGCTGGAAATCCGCGACCTGGTTGCCGGCTACGGCAAAATCGAGGTACTGCACGGCATCTCGCTGAAGGTCCATCGGGGGGAAATCGTGACCCTGGTGGGTGCCAACGGCGCCGGCAAGACCACCACCCTGCGCTCCATCATGGGCCTGACCGACATCCGCGCCGGCCGCATCTTCTTCGACGGCACGGACATCACCGGCTGGTCCCCACACCGCGTGGCGGTGCGGGGCATCGCCTTTGTGCCCCAGGAGCGCAGTATCTTCCCCTCACTGACCGTCTATGAAAACCTGGAAATGGGCGCCTATCAACTGCCCTCGAGCGAATTTGCCGCCCGTCTGGAAGCTATCTATGCCCGCTTCCCCCGCCTGAAGGAGCGCTACCGCCAGCGCGCCGGCACCCTTTCCGGCGGCGAACGCCGCATGCTGGCCATCGCCCGCGGGCTGATCGCGAATCCGGCGCTGATGCTCCTGGACGAGCCGTCCCTCGGCCTGGCGCCGAAGGTGGTGGAGGCAGTCTTTGAGAACATCCAGGACATCAACCGCGAAGGAACCACTATCCTGCTGGTGGAGCAGAACGCGCGGCGCGCGCTGGCGATCGCGCACCGCGCCTATGTGATGGAACTGGGACATATCCGCTACGAGGGCACCGGCCGGCAGTTGCTGGAGGATGAACAGGTCCAGCGGCTGTATCTCGGCGGCGCCCGGGCCTGAACGGAAGGGAACGCCGGCCCCCGCCAGGACCGCGGCCGGCGCGCACCCGCACCACACGGAGGAAAGGAATATGCGCAGTGACTATCATGCCCAACTGACCCCTGCTATCCGCGTGTTATCCCAGGCGCAAATCGAAGAGCTTCATTATGCGACGCTGGAGGTCTTGCGGCGCACCGGCGTGCGCGTCATGGTGGAGGAGGCGCGCGAGATGCTCCGCAAGGCCGGCTGTTGGGTGGACGGGGACCGCGTGCGCTTCCCCGCCGGCCTGGTGGAATGGGCCATCCGCACCGCACCCTCGCGCGTGGTGCTGTGCGATCGGGAGGGCCGGCCGGCCATGTTCCTGGAGGACGGCCGCACCTATTTTGGCACCGGCTCCGACACTCCCTTTGTCATCGACATCCGCACCGGGGAGCGCCGGCCAAGCCGTCTGCAGGATGTGGTGGAAATGACGCGCTTGGTGGACGGCCTGCCCAACCTGGACTTTGTGATGTGCATGGGCATCGCCCAGGACGTGGACCAGGCCGTATCGGACCTGTATCACTTTCGCGCCATGGTGGAGAACACCACCAAGCCCATTTGCTACACCGCCTGGAACCTGCGCAACCTGAAGGCCATCATTGAAATGTGCGAGGCGGTCGCCGGCGGCGAGGAAGCCTTCCAGCGCAGTCCCTTCGCCATCCTTTACGCCGAACCCATCAGCCCTCTCCAGCATATCGTGGAGGGGACGGAGAAGCTCCTCTATACCTGCCGCAAGCGCCTGCCCATCGTCTACACCCCGGGCATGATGTTCGGGGCAGCCGCCCCCATGACCAGCGCCGGCGGCCTGGTGGTGGCCAACGCCGAACTGCTCTCCGGCCTGGTCATGGCGCAGTTGGCCTGCGAGGGAGTGGGCTTCGTGTACGGCGGCGGCGTGACCATCATGGACATGCGCACCATGAGCGTCACCTATGCCTCGCCGGAATTCCTGCTGAACATGGTGGCGCTCACCGAAATGGCCCATTATTACCATCTGCCGGTGTTCTCCTTCGGCGCCTGTTCCGACAGCAAGTGCTTTGACCAGCAGGCCGGCCTGGAAGGGGGCATGTGGACGCTCCTGGCGGCGCTGGCCGGCGGCAACCTCTGCCATGATGTCGGATACATTGACTCGGGGCTGACCGCCTCCATGGAGATGGTGGTGCTGGGCGACGAGGCCGCCGGCATGGTGCGGCGCTTCATGCAGGGCATCACCATCAACGCTGAGACGCTGGCGCTGGACGTCATCGACGCGGTGGGGCCGGGCGGCAGTTTCCTGGGCACAGAGCATACCGTGCGCCATGTCCGCGAGAACTGGTTCCCCACTCTGCTGGAGCGCGGCAGTTACGAGAGCTGGGTGCAGGCCGGCAAACGCACCCTGGGCGATAAGGCCCGCCAGCGCGCTTTGCAGATCCTGGAGACCCACCAACCGAAGCCGCTGGAGCCGGCGGTCAAGCAGAAGCTCGATGCCATCATCACCCGCGTCGAGGCGGAAGCCGCCGGCGGGCATTAGCGCACGCTTCCCACGAGGAAAGGAGGGAGAGATGAACTCGGGATTTCGGTCCCAATGTGTGCCCAGCTACCGCCTGCTGACCGAGGAGCAGATTAAGGAGCTTCACCTCGCCACCCTGGAGGTGCTGGAGACGATCGGTGTGCGGGTGATGTGCGATGAAGGCGTAGAGCTCCTGCGGAGTGCCGGCTGTCGCGTCCGCGACAGCAACATCGTGCAGATACCGCCCTGGCTGGTGGAGGAGTGCATCCGCAGTGCGCCCCCGCGCATCACCATCTACAACCGCAAGGGCGAGGAGGCCATGCTCCTGGAGGGGCGCAAGATTTACTTCGGCATGGGCACCGACCTCACCATGACCTATGATCTCTACACCGGTGAACTGCGTCCCTCGGTTCTGCAGGATGTGCGCAACATGGCGCGGGTGGCGGATGCGTGTGAGCACATTGATTTCCTGGCCTCCATGGCCCTGCCGCACGATGTCCCGACCAACGCCATGTATGTGGAGTGCGTCAAGGCGCAGATGGAGAACTCCACCAAGCCCATTTTCTTCACCGCCGGCGGCCGGGAGGACCTGGAGTACATCCTCCGCATGGCCGAGGCGGTGGCCGGCGGTCCGGAGGCCCTGCGCGCTAAGCCCTTCATCATCCACTATTCCGAGCCGACGCCGCCGCTGACCCATTCCTACGGCGCGGTGCGCAAGCTGTTCCTGTGTGCGGAGCGCGGCATCCCCATCTGCTACCCGCCGGGGTTGATCCTGGGCGCCAGCGGTCCGGTGACGCTGGCCGGCGGCATCGTGCAGGCCAACGCCGAGGCGCTGAGCGGCGTCGTGCTCCATCAGCTCAAGGCCAAAGGCGCGCCCATCATCAGCGGCATCGCCGCCGTCCCCATGGACATGTCCACCTCCACCTTCTGCTACGGCGCGCCCGAATTCCGCCTGACCAACTCCGCCTTCGCCGACCTGTATCACTGGTACGGACTGCCGATGTGGTCCACCGTGGGGACGGACGCCCATGCCTTCGACCAGCAGGCGGCCATCGAACACGCCATCGCCACCTTCATGGCCGCGCTGGACGGGGCGAACCTGATCCACGACGTGGGCTACCTGGGGCAGGGTCTGATCGGCAACCCGGCGATGGTGCTGATGGGCAACGAGCTGATCAGCTACACCAAGCGTCTCCTGCGCGGCTTTGACATCACCCGCGAGACGTTGGCGCTGGATGTCATCCGTCGGGTGGGGCCGGGGGGCCATTACCTGGCGGAGGAGCACACCCTGCGGCATTTCCGCCAGGAGCTGTGGCGGCCGCAGTTCCTGAACCGCGATGACCCCGACACCTGGATCAGCAAGGGGCGCAAGACCTATGCCGATCGGGTGATCCAGGAGACGAAGCGGCTGTTGGAGACGCACCGGCCGGCGCCTCTGCCGGCCGACACCGCCGCGGCCCTCGATGCCATCGCCGCGGAAGCGCGCCAGGCCCTGGCCGGCATTCACTTCATCGCCTGATCCGATTGGGCCGAACCCCACAGCCCGGGCGTGGAGCGCACCCGTTTTTGCGCTCCATCCCGGGCTGTGCTATGATGACCGGCGCATAACCTTGCCCTGCCAGCATGCGAATCAGGAGCCATATGGAGACCAGAGAAACGGCCGGCCGCGCCGGCCCATCCGTCGGGGAGCGCAAACCGCCGTTGGACTATGTGGTGTTCGACCTGGATGAGACCATCTATCCCCGGGATGCCGGCGTCATGCAGGCCATCGGCGAGCGCATCACCGAATACCTGCAGAAGTATCTGGGCCTTACGTATGAGGACGCGATAGCCCTGCGCCGGCGCTATGTGCGGGAATACGGCACCACCCTGCGGGGACTGCGCCGGCACCACCAAATTGACCCCGACCACTACATGGACTTCGTGCACGATATCCCCATCGAACAACTGCTCCATTACGACGCCCGGCTGGACCAGGCCCTCTCCCGGATCGATACGCAGAAGGCGATATTCACCAACGCCTCGCGCCAACATGCCGAACGGGTGCTGGAGGCGCTGGGCATCCGCCGGCATTTCTCCCGCATCATCGAAGTGCGCGATGTGGGCTGGGAGGGCAAGCCCGACCCGGCGGCCTACACCCGCCTGGTGGAACTGCTCGGCACCCGGCCGGAGCGCATCATGCTGGTGGAGGACAGCCTGCGCAATCTGCGGCCGGCGGCCCAATTAGGCATGATCACCGTGCTGGTGGACGGCGAGGGCCAGGGCGAGGTGGACTTCGTCATTGATGAGGTGTGGCAGATCGGCGACGTGTACGCGGCGTTTTGCCAGCACTGCCACCCGGAACGCAAGTAACAACTATATCATCCGCGACAAGGAGGTTGCGATGTTGAAATCCCCGATGGACGGTCAGTGGACGACCAATTGGGAGCTTCAGTATGCCGAGCGCACAAAGACCATGACAAGCTCCATTATCCGGGATCTGCTGAAGCTCACCCAACAGCCGGACGTCATCTCCTTCGCCGGCGGCTTGCCGGCCCCCGAACTGTTCCCCATCCGCGAGTTCAAAGAGGCCTGCGCCTATATCCTCGAGCATGACGGCGCCCGCGCCCTGCAGTACGGCCCCACCGACGGCTACCCACCGTTGAAAGAGTTCTTGGTGGAGAAGATGCAGAAGTACGGCGTGCCGGCGGAGATGGAGAACGTGCTCATCACCAACGGCTCCCAGCAGGCGCTGGACCTCATCGGCAAGGTCTTCATCAACCGCGGCGATGTCATCGTCACCGAGGCGCCTACCTATCTGGGTGCTCTGCAGGCCTGGAACCTCTTCGGCCCGCGCTATGTGACGGTGCCGAGCGATGATGACGGCATGCAGGTGGATAAGCTGGAAGAAATACTGAGGCGGGAGAAGGTCAAGTTCATTTACGTACTGCCGAACTTCCACAATCCCGCCGGCGTCACCCTTGCGGAGGAGCGGCGCTACCGGCTGGTGGAGATCGCCGGCAAGTACGGCGTCCCCATCATCGAGGACGACCCATACGGCGAACTGCGCTTCGAGGGCAGGGACCTGGTGCCCATCATCGTGCTCCACAAAGAGAACGTCATCTACCTGAGCACCTTCTCCAAAACCCTGGCGCCGGGCATCCGCCTGGGATGGGTCACCGCGCCCGGCCGCGTCATTGACCGTCTGATCATGGCCAAACAGGCGGCGGATTTGCACACCAGCACCTTTGTCCAGATGGTGGCCAACGATATCTGTCAGCGCGGCATCCTGAAGCGGCACGTACAGCTCATCCGCAAGGTGTACAAGGAGCGGCGCGATGTCATGCTGGCGGCCATGGAGGAATTCTTCCCCGAGGGGGTCACCTGGACGCGGCCGCAGGGCGGCATGTTCCTGTGGGTGCGCCTGCCGGAAAAGGTTGATGCGGCCAAACTACTGCGGGTGGCGCTGGAGGAGAAGGTGGCATTCGTGCCGGGCGCGGCGTTCTTCCCCAACGGCGGCGGGCATAATACCATGCGGCTGAACTACTCCAATGCCAGCCCGGAGATGATCCGCGAGGGCATCCGCCGGCTGGGGCGGGCCATCGCCCGGGAGATTGACGGATGAGCGAGGAAGGCCCTGCCGCCTCTACGCCGGCGGTCGAGACCAGCCTGCGCGTGCGCTATGCCGAGACCGATGCCCAGGGCGTGGTCTATTACGCCAACTATCTGGTTTGGTTCGAGGTCGGGCGCGTGGAGTTTATCCGCCGGCACGGCATCTCTTACGCCGATTTCGAGGCACAGCGCCTGGGCATCATGATCGTGGAGGCGCAGTGCCGCTATTACGCGCCGGCCTTCTTCGACGACCTCGTCACCATCCGCACCTGGATCGACGAAATGCGGCGCAGTAGCTTCCGCTTCCGCTATCAGGTCCGGCGTGGGGAAACACTGCTGGCGGAGGGCTATACCGTACAGGTGATGGTGGACCTGGAGCGGAGGGAGCCGGTGCCCATTCCGCCGGCCCTCCGCCAGCTTTTCCTCGGGGGCGAAGGCAGGTGACAGGCACCCCGCCGGCGCCTGTCACCTGCGCACGGGTTACCCTCGCGAGCGCCGGCCCATCCACCAGGCCAGGAGGGCCGCAATGCCGGCGAAGAGCATGGCGCGCGACAGCGAAATGCCGCCCTTTGGCTCGCGCAGGGCCGGCACGTAGCGCGTCATGTCATGGATGATGATGTTGCGCTTTTCCAGCTCCCGCAGGAAGGCGCGCGGGTCAATGCAGGCCTCCGGCGCCAGGACCCCCTTGGTTTTGATCTGTCCCGCGCCCAGCATAACCGTCCCGATGGCCAGCGGGATGCCGGTCAGCCGGTTCATATGGTCGGCGGCGCCGTACGAGATGAGCTGGGGCTTGCCGTTCTTGCGGCCGTGGACATCCACGCGAATCGCCGAACAGGGTTCTTCCGGCGCGCCAATGCGGGAAAGGAGCGGCAGGGCCATTTTGATGACCTTGCCCAGGGCATCCTTGCGCGCCGGCGTGCGGGTCAGGCCGATGCGGTTCAGGAACATCGCCAGGCGGTTCAGCTCATCTTCCGATAGCCCGCCCTTCAGGGTGACCGTCTTCACGCCCGGCAGAAAGCGCGGCAGGGTCACTGGCTCCGGATGGCCCAGGTGGTACACGTAGATGTCGCCCACCGGGTCGGGGAAGCGCACCAGCTCGCGGCCGGAGCCGGCCGGCACGCTCACCAGCTCGCCGTTCTGGAACGAGGGCACCATGCCGGTGAAAATGTGAATGGTGTGCAGGATGACGGCGTAGCCCTCGCTGTCCGAGGCACTGCCGGCCCAGGCCACATGGATCTCGTCCACCTCATCGAGCTGGTCGGCGGCGCGGCGGGCCAGCACGTTCGATAACCCCGGCGTCCAGCCCAGGCCGGTGATGACGGTCACTCCCTTTTCCTTGGCCAGGGGGTCCAGCTCCAGCACTGCCTGGGCGGCGTCATAGTCATCGCACAGGCTGACATAAGGGACGCCGGCCTCGATGGCAGCGCGGGCCATCTTGGCCTCGTACTTGTAGAACGGTCCGATGGCACCGGCGGCCGCGTCGTGGCCGGCGATGACCTGCACCAGCAGGTCATGGTCGTTGGCGTCCACCCACAGCGCCTGGGCCTTATCCCCGACCAACTGCGCCAGGCGTTGAGCGCCCTCGAAGTTGTAATCCGCGATGGTGATGCGCTCCACCTGGGGCTGTGCGGCCAGGTCCCAGACAGCCGCACTGCCCATATCACCAGCTCCTCCCAACACCACAACCTTCATATGCTCCCTCCTTTTTGGCGCGAGCAGACAACGGGCTATGCCAGGGCATGCAGGGCCTGGCGAATGCGTTCCGCCATTTCGTCCAGTTCCGGGCGCGAGGCCCGCCGGCCGTACCCGGATGGGAACCGAAAGCCAAAGCCATCGCCGGGATAGCGGGGCAGGAGATGCAGATGCAGGTGCCAAACCTCCTGGCCGGCGGCCGCCTCATTGGCGACGTGGCAGTTCAGGCCGGCACAGCCGGTGGCCTGGCGCACAGCCGGCGCCAGGCGCGCCGCCGTCTCCAGCAGTTTGCCGGCCACCTCCGGCGGCGCGTCGAAAATATTGCGGTAATGGGCCTTGGGGATGATCAGGAGATGCCCCGGCAGTACGGGGATGATGTCCATGAACGCCATGACTTCGTCGTCCTGATAGACAACGCTGGCCGGCGCCCGGCCGGCCGCGATCTCGCAGAAGATGCAGTCCATGGCCAGCTCCTCATGTGCGGTGGTGTCGGGTGGTCCGATGTGTATTATAGCACGGGAGCGCCGGCGGCACAATGCGGCGCCCTGCCCTCCGGCCGGCGCTCCGCCGGCCGCCCGACGTGGACAAAGTGGGGACAATCCGTTATAATTGGGACTGCGGGCTGTGAAGAGGGAGGAGCAAACGGATGATGGACGATCGAGACGTACGCTATCTCGCCGGCGAAATGGACGGAGGGGCTTCTGCATCGACTGCCGAGGGGCTTCAGGCGGAGCTGGCGTGGCTGCGCGAGGAAGTGCGCCGGCTGAGAAGCGCCCTGCCCGCCCCGCCGTTCGTCGAGGCGCCGGCCATCGAGGACCGCAGTGAGATACTGCCCCGCAGTCCTTCTGAAAGCTACGAGCGGCGTTCGCTGGCGGATATCGAGCGGCTGGTCATCCATCACAGCGCCCTGCCGGCCGAGATCGGGCCGGAGACCATCGCCGGGTTCCAGGTGCGCCAGCGCGGCTGGCCGGCCATCGGCTACCATTATTTCATCACCGCAGAGGGCGTGATTATCCAGACCAATCCGCTGGAAACCATCGCCTTTCA
The DNA here is from genome assembly GCA_028275445.1 of Anaerolineae bacterium. Classification (GTDB taxonomy): domain Bacteria; phylum Chloroflexota; class Anaerolineae; order JACIWP01; family JACIWP01; genus JACIWP01. The sequence continues at coordinate 12,217 of JAPWUQ010000023.1, forward strand.
TACCCGGGTGGGCAATGAGACCAGCGTGGGGGTCTGTCTGGCCGGCCGCTTCCTGGACGACGCCCTGCCGACCTCGGCCCAGCTCGATGCCGCCGCGGCATTGTGCGCCTATCTCTGCGGGCGCTTCGGCCTGCATGCCCGCGCCGGCGGCATCGTCGGGCACGGCGAGCTGGTGGATGTGGAATGCCCCGGCTCGCAATGGAATGAGGGTGTCCGCTGGCGCGAAGAGCTGTTGCGGCGGGTCGAGGAACTGCAGGCCGCGGCCGGCCGCCGGCGTCAGCGCGCCATCGGGCATTATCTGCTCTTCTGGCAGGAGGCCGGCCGGTGGGATGAGCCGGCGTGGGAGGCCGCCCGCCGCTATATCGCCCGCTTCCAGCCCATCTGCGGCTTCTCCATTGAGACCGCCAGCCAGGCGGAATATGTGACCATCGTGGGGGATGAGAGCAGATTTCCGCCGGCGGTGGAGGCTCACCTGCAGGAGGCCGGCTGTATCGTGGAGCGCATCTCGGAGAGCGACCCGGACCGCCTGCGCCAGCTTTTCGAGCGCATGGTGGAACAGGACCTGCGTTTCCTGAGCGTGGGCCTATGATGCATGTAGAAGCGCCGGCGGCCGGCCACCCCGATTCGCATCCTTCGCCCCGGGAGTATACCATCTCGCTCCCTGTCTTCGAAGGGCCGCTGGACCTGCTCCTGCACCTCATCGAGCGGGAGGAGCTGGACATCACTGCCATCTCGCTGGTGCAGATCACCGACCAGTACCTGCAGTACATCGAGCAAATGGAGCGGGTCAACGCCGATCACCTGGCAGATTTCCTGGTCATCGCCGCGCAGTTGATCTGGATCAAGTCGCGCGCTCTACTGCCCAAGCCGCCGGCGCCGCCGGAAGAGGAGGAAGAGGACCCCGGCGAACAGCTTGCCCGCCAGCTCCGCGAGTACAAGCGCTTCAAAGAGGTGGCGCGCCAGTTGGGAGAGCGCGAGCAAAAGGGCCTGCGCTCCTACGTACGGGTGGCATCCATCCCCAAGTCGCAGGGCAGTATTGACCTCGGCGGCATCACCCTGGCGGATCTGGTGGCGGCGGTGCGGCAGGCGCTGGCCGTGGCGCCGCCGGCGCCTCCGGTGGATCATGTGGTGCGGCCCTTCACCGTGACCGTTGCCCAGCGCGCCCGCCATATCCTGGAACGGGCGCGCGCCGGCCAGCCCTTCACCTTCCGCTCCCTGCTGAACGAAGCCGCCTCGCGCGTCGAGATCGTGGTCACCCTCCTGGCGGTGCTGGAACTGCTCAAGCGGCAGGCCATCCGCGTCTATCAGGAGGAGCTGTTCGGGGAGATTATCATCGAGGCCGCCGGCCCCCTGCCGGAAGATTCCCTGGAAGGCTTTCAGTCGGAGATGGACGGGTCGGCGGAATGAGGGATTACCTCCGGCCGCGCGCCGGGGCCGGGTTCCGCCGGCGTGATGCGCCGGCGCTCCCAGCGCCAGAGGAGCCACAGCGCGATCAGCGCCCCCACCCCGTCAAATAGCAGGTCCATGGGCCGGCCGTGCCGGCCGGGCACAAAGGTCTGGTGATACTCGTCGGTGGCGGCGTAGAGCACCGCCAGGAGCCAGCTCATGCCGGCTCGCGGGAGCGCAGGGCGGCCGTTCAGGGCGCGCCAGAACAGGCCGGCCAGCACCCCGTAGGCGATCATATGCAGTCCCTTTTTCAATATCAGGTCCAGCAGGGTATCCGGTGCCTGCGGCAGGCTGGATTGGGCGGAGACGAAGAAGATGGCCCCCATCCAGGCGATCGCCGGCCCCCACTGGAACAGCCAATTCCGCAATCTTGCAGGCATTTGATGTGTTCCTTCAGCGCTGAGCGATACGGACATTGTAGCGCGAAATGTGCTGGCGCCAAATCCGCTCGTAGAACTGTTCCAGCTCTTCCGCCAGCCGGCTCCAGGCAAAGCGCTCCCGCGCATGCGCCGCGGCCCTTTCCCCGATCTGGACCCGCGCCGCTTCATCCTCCAGCGCACTGCAGGCTGTCGCGACGAACGTCTGCTCATCCCCCGCCGGCACCAGCCAGCCGCTCTCGCCATGGGAGATGTATGCGCCGGCCTCCCCGACCTCCTCCGCGACGATGGGCAGGCCGGCGGCCATCATATGGGGCAGTCTGGCCGGACAGCGCGCCCGGTTGATGAGATGGTCGTCCTGCGGGAAAAGGCCCAGGTCGCTGGCGATGACAATGTCCTGCCACTCCGCCGGCGGCAGTTGCCCCAGGCAGCGGCTCTGCCGGCGCAGATGCGGGTCTGCCTGTGCCAGCTCCTGCCATCTTCGCTCTTCGCCGGCCAGGCCGGCGCCGGCGGCCAGCAGGGTCAGGGCCGGCACGGCCCTGCACAGCGACGACAAGAGCCGCGCGGCGCGGGCAAGCGCCACTTCATGAAAGCGTGTGCTCCATAGGGCGACCAGGGCATCCGCCGGCAGTGCCCAGCGTTGGCGCGTCCGCGCCCTTCGCTCCTGCCAGGCCGGCGTGAAGGGTTGGGGAATATCTTGCGGGCATCCGTTGGGAAGGTACAGGATTTCCTCGGGAAAGCGGCCGGCTTCCCGAGCGCGGGAGGCCAGGAGCCGGCTGGCGGCCGTCAGTCCGTCGGCGTGCCTCAGCGCCCAGCGCTCCTGGAACTCGCGCAGGAGCGCTTCCGGCCAGCGGCCGATGCGGCCGGCCCAGCCGGCGCGCCCCTCCCAATCGTCCAGGTCGTAGATGACGGCCGGCCGGCGGCGGTGCGCCGTGATCCACATCCCCGCCGCGCCGCCGTATCCCACCGGCTTGAAGATATGCAGGATATCGGGCTGATAGGCGGCGATCTGCCGGCAGACGCGCCCCGCCAGGCGCAGGGAAAAGCGGGGGCACATCAGGTCGTCCGCCCGCAGGTGATGCACGGTCACGCCGGCGTCCTGATACGTGCGCCCGGAATCCCCTGGCGTGTCCCAGGGCGGGATGATCAGCATGACCTCATGGCCGCGCTGTGCCAGCGCGCCGGCCAGCGGCAGGGCCCGGGCGGAGGTCGTGGCCCGCACGCCCAGCCCGAACGGCGCCAGGAACAGGATGCGCATGGAAGCCTTTCAGCGCCGGCGCCGCGCCAGCAGGAGGGCCGGCGCTCCCAGCGCCAGCTTCAGGGCATCGCCGATGAGGAAGGGGAAGAAGCCGAGGGCCAGCGCTTTTTCCGGGCCGACAAAGCGCGACAGCCAGAGCAGGCCGGGCAGGTAAATGGCCAGGTTGCCCAGCGCCAGCATCGCCAGGGCGGACAGGGGCCGGCGCTCCCAGCCGCGGTCTTTCAGCCCGCCAGTGATGTACGCGGCGAGCAGGAAGCCGGCCAGATATCCGCCGGTCGGCCCCAGCATATAGGGCAAGCCCGCCGCGCCGCCGGCGAAAACCGGCAGTCCCGCCGCTCCTTCGGCCAGATAGGCCAGCACCGCCAGGGTGCCGCGCCGGCGGCCCAGCAGGGCGCCGGCCATCAGCACCGCCAGCGTCTGCGCGGTGATGGGCACCGGCGTGAAGGGCAGGCGCACCGCCGCCTGGGCGCTCAGCACCAGGCAGAGGTTGGCCACTGCAATCAGCGCCAGCTCTTCCAGCCAGTCCAATACAAGCTCGGCGTGAGAGGCCTTTGCTCGGGACATGTCTACCGCTCCCAGGGCCGGCGGATTAGGAAGAATGCCGGCCCGCCGTGGGATAAAACCCTGCCGGCGGGCCGGCGTCGCGGGAGGCCTGCTTTATTCGACCGTCACACTCTTGGCCAGGTTGCGCGGCTGGTCCACGTCGGCGCCGCGCCGCACCGCCACATGATAGGCGAAGAGCTGGAGGGGGATGACGGCCAGCACGGGTGTCAGCAAGGGGGATGCCGGCGGGATGTAGAGCACGTGATCCGCCTTCTCCGCGATGGCATCGTCCCCCTGGGTGGCCAAGGCGATGACCACGCCGTCGCGCGCCTTGACCTGCTCCACCTGGCTGATCATTTTGTCGTAGACGTGATCGCGCACGGCGATGGCCACCACCGGCATGTTCTTGTCAATCAGGGCGATGGGGCCGTGTTTCATCTCGCCGGCGGGATAGCCCTCGGCGTGGATGTAGCTGATTTCCTTGAGCTTGAGCGCCCCCTCCAGCGCGACGGGATAGTTGATGCCCCGTCCTAGGTAGAGGAAGTTCTGGCGCTGGAAGAAGAGGCGCGCCAGTTCCTCGTAGGCGTTGCCGTCCCCCAGCACGCGCCCCACCTTTTCCGGCAGGCGCGCCAGCTCGTCCACCAGTTCCATGCGGCGCTCGGCCGGCAGGGTGCCGCGCAGGGTGCCCAGCAGGATGCCCAGCAGATACAGGTCCACCAGGGAAGCGGTGAAGGCTTTGGTGGATGCCACGCCGATCTCCGGGCCGGCCTGCATGGTGATCACGTCGTCGGCGATGCGCTGGGCCTGACTGCCGATCATGTTGACGATGGAGAGCAGACGGGCGCCCTTGCGCCGCGCTTCCTCCATGGCGGCCAGGGTGTCCACCGTCTCCCCCGACTGCGTGATGGCGATGGTCAGGGTATGCTGGTCAATCAGCGGATCGCGGTAGCGGAATTCGGAGCTGTAGTCCACCTCCACCGGCAGGCGTGCCAGCGATTCCAGCAGGAATTTGCCCACCAGGCCGGCGTAATACGAGGTGCCGCAGGCTACGATGACCACTTTGTGGATGTCCCACACGTTCTCGGCATTGATATGCACATCCGCCAGATAGACCTCGCCCTTCTCAAAGTCGACGCGGCCGCGGATGGTGTCGGTGATGGAGCGGGCCTGCTCGTAAATCTCTTTCTGCATAAAGTGCTTGTACTCGCCCTTAGCGGCGGAGACGGGGTCCCAGGGGATTTCATGCACCTGTGGGGTGACGCGCCGGCCGTCGGCGGTGTAGCACTCGAAGCCGTCCGCCCATACCAGGGCAAGCTGGCGATCCTCCAGGAAGACCATGCGGCGGGTATGCTCCAGGATGGCCGGCAGGTCCGAGGCGATGAACATCTCCCCCTCACCGATGCCAAGTGTCACGCCGCCGGCATTGCCCATGCGCGCCGCGACCAGTTGTCCGGGCGCCCGCGTGGACATGACCACGATGCCGTGCGCGCCCCGGATATCGCCCAGCATACGGCGCACCGCTTCCAGCAGGCTGGCGCCGCCGGCCATGTACTCCTCCACCAAGTGGGCCATCACCTCGGTATCGGTCTCGGAGCGGAAGGTATGGCCCTCGGCCAGCAGGCGCCGGCGCAGTTCGAGGAAGTTCTCCACGATGCCGTTGTGGATGACGACAATTTCCCCCGTGCAGTCCTGGTGGGGATGGGCGTTGTATTCGCTGGGCTTGCCGTGGGTGGCCCAGCGGGTGTGGCCGATGCCGATGTAGCCGTGGACGGGGTTGCGCTCCAGGTTTTCCGCCAGGGCGGACAGTTTGCCGACGTTGCGGCGCAGTTCGATGCGCCCGTCCTGAATGACGGCCAGGCCGGCCGAGTCGTAGCCGCGGTATTCGAGCCGGCGCAGGCCCTCCAGGATGATGGGCGCGGCCTGGCGCGGTCCAACGTATCCGACGATCCCGCACATGCTGGAATCCCTCCTGTGTGATGGTGTGAATCGGGTATGGGGTTGCTCGCCACTGCCCATCCCTTTGTCCCAGCGGTCGCCCGCGGGCGTTGTGGAAGGGCTTTCGTCACGCTCAGGAGGGGAAGCGTGAGGGACGTGGCCGTCCCTGGAGGCATCCGCTGATCCTTCGATTTTCTCCGCCGGCTGGCGGATTAGCCCCGGCTCGCGCCGGGGAACCTCCCCCTCGTCAACTCACCTGCGTGGATGCAGATGAGTCCATGCGCTGTCGCTTCCCCACTGCCATGCGGATGTACCTTACATAGGCCGGCCCTCCTTTCGTCCCAGGTTGGCTGTACTATACCACAAGTGGCTCTCCTGTGCAACGCAGGGGATTGCGTTGGGAAGCCGCGGCCGCCACGGCGAAGCCCACACCGCAAAAATGCAGTGCATCGCTAGGTTTCGTGACATGTATCACAGTCCATCCGGCATGTTGACAATCTTTGGGATTTGGAGTATATTAGCTGTCGACCATTGGGCGCGCAGTGGGAACCTGGTGAAGACGCGGCCGGTGTCCTCACCAAAACGGTCGAGGCTCCAGAGATATCCATCATATCCATGCCGCGCGGACTCTCCAGGCACTGGACGGCCCGGCTGTGCTCGTAACAACCCACACATCTTGGCTGGATGGAGGAAGGTCCCATGTCCACAGAAACGTTCCGTTTCGACGCGTTCCTGCCGCCCGAGATGGCCGGCCGTGCCGAAGCCATCGGTGTGCGCAAAGCCAGCATGAATGCCTCGGTGATGTTCGCCCTGGCGGTGCTGGCCGGCGCATTCATCGCCTGCGGCGCCATCTTCGCCACCACGGTCGCCGCCGGCGCCGGCGATGTCCTGCCCTACGGTGTCGTGCGACTGCTCAGCGGCCTGGTCTTCTGCCTCGGCCTTATCCTGGTGGTCGTGGCCGGCGCGGAGCTCTTCACCGGCAACAACCTCATCATCATGGCCTGGGTCAACGGCAAAGTCACACTGCTCCAGCTCCTGCGCAACTGGGTCATCGTGTATATCGGTAACTTCGTCGGCTCCGTCCTCACCGCCGCCATCATGTACCTCACCAAACAGTACACCTTCGGCAAGGGAGCGGTGGGATTGGTGGCCCTGAACACCGCCAACGCCAAGTGCAGTCTGGACTTCATCCAGGCGATCGCCCTGGGCGTGATGTGTAACGCCCTGGTGTGTCTCGCTGTCTGGCTCACCTTCAGCGGCCGCTCCACCACCGACAAAATCCTGGCCATCATCTTCCCCATCAGCGCCTTTGTGGCCGCCGGCTTTGAGCACAGCATCGCCAATATGTACTTCATCCCCATCGGGCTGTTCATCAAGGGCAACGCCGCGTTCCTCAGCTCCATTGGCAAGAGCGCGGCCGATTTCGCCAACCTCACTTGGGCCAACTTTTTCCTGCGCAACCTCCTGCCGGTGACCATCGGGAACATCATCGGCGGCGCCGGCCTGGTGGGTCTGGTGTACTGGTTCATTTATCTGCGGCCGAAAGAGTAGCGGCAAAGAACGCTTGCGGGGCATGCGATGCAGGGTGCGGCCTTCCGAATATATCGGAAGGCCGCACTGCGTTCAGGGGCGCGTCTGTGCGGCGGCCAGCAGTTCCTGGTACAACTGTGCGGCGAAATGCACCACGTCCGGGTCCTCCGGCCGGCGCTCCGCCGGCGAGCGCGCCAGGGTAAAGGCGCCGGCAACCTGGGCCGGCGACCCCCGCATGATGAGAACGCGATGCGCCACCAGCGCCGCCTCCTGCACCTCATGTGTGACGAAGATGATGGGACGTGGGGAGATGCGCCATTCCTCCACCAGCAGGCGCACCAACTCCAGGCGCAGGAGCACATCCAGGGATTTGAAGGGTTCATCCAGCAGGAGCAGTTCCGGGTCCACCGCCAAGGCGCGCGCCAGCGCCACTCGCTGGCGCATACCCCCGCTGAGCTGGTGCGGGTAATGGTCGGCGAATGGCTCCAGGCCCATATGCCCGATGAGCCGGCCCGCCACCTGCCGGCGCTCCTCCTCCCGCACGCCGCGCGCTTTTAGCCCGAAGGCGATGTTCTCGCGGACTGTGCGCCACGGCAGGAGCCGCGGCTCCTGAAAGACGTAGCCCAGGCGCGCCGGCCGGCGTATCTCGCCGGCGTCGGGCACCAGCAGGCCGGCGATGAGGTTGAGCAAGGTGGTTTTCCCACAGCCGGACGGCCCCAAGATGCAGAGGATCTCCCCCTCCCCCACATCCAGGTTCCAGTCCTTCAGGACCGGCCGGCCTGGGAAGGACTTGGAGACGTTCCGCATGGTCAGGACAGGATCATCCGCCGGCGCCATCATGTTCCCTCCTCACCGCGCCCGCTTCCAGGCTTCGGCGCGGCGCTGAAGGGTCCGCACCAGGCCGGCCTCCAGCAGTGCCAGCAGGGTTACCGTGACCAGCACCCAGGCGAAGACGCGCGGCGTCTCGAGGTAAATGCGGGAGAGGGCCAGGGCATACCCCACGCCGGCATCGCTTCCCAGCAGTTCGCCCATGATGCCGACGCGCACCGAGAGGCTGGCGGCGACCTGCAGGCCAGCGAAGAGGTGGGGCGTCAGGGCCGGCAGATAGACGTCTTCGAACAGGGTGCGGCCGCGGGCGCCGTAGGCGCGGGCCATGGCCAGCAAATCTGGGTCCAGGGCGCGCACTCCTTCATATACGTTGGCGAAGACCACCGGCGCGCTGACCACCACGCTGGTGAAAATGGGGGTCACCGAGCCGGTGCCGAACCAGACCAGGGCCAGCACCAGCCAGGAGATGGGGGGAGCGCTCATGGCCAGGCTGACCGCCGGCTGAATCAGCGGATGCCAGCGCGGCCGGAATCCCACCAGCAGGCCGGCGGTCCCGCCCACCAGCACGCTGATGCCGAAGGCGATCAGGATGCGGGCCAGGGAGACGCCGGCCTGTCGGAACAGCTCGCCGCTGGACGCCAGTTCCGCCAGGGCCTGGGCGGTTTCCAGCGGGGAGGGCACCAGCACCGTTGGGTAATAGGCCGCCAGCGCGCTCCATATGGCCAGCAGCGCCGCGACACCCAGGGCATAGCGCCATACTCGCTCAACCGGTGATATAGAAGTCATCGCCCGGCAGCTTGCCCCCGTAGATCGCCGGCGACAGCTTCGCCAGCTCGTTGAAGAAGAACTCGATCTCCTTGCGGGCGTCTTTGGCGGAAACCCATTCGAAGACGATGTGGGGGAGCGAAGCCTCCATGGCCTGTGCCGGCATCTCCGGGATGTACTGCGTGCCCAGGGCGGCGGCCTCTTTGGGATGATCGCGCACCCAGGCGACGGCCTCCGCATGCGCGCTCTGCAGGCGCGTGATGACCTGCGGATGTTCCTTGGTCAGGCTGGGGAGCACGGCGACGCCGGCCATGGGCAGGCGCGGGAGCTGTCCGGTCATGGCCGCCCAGTCCGCCTGATAGTCAATGGCGCGATGCAGGGTGATGCCGGCGCCCTTGGCCTTGAGCAGGGCCAGGGTAGCGGAAGGCTCGGAGAGCACGGCATGTTTGGCCTGGCCGGCGGCCAGCAGGTTGGCTGCCTCCGGCGCGGCAGTGACATAGCGCGCGGTGATATCCTTGCCCAGGGCCATGCCCCGATACTGCAGGAGAAGCTGGGTCATCAGGTCCGGCAGATCCCCCTGGAAGGGGATCAGCACTTCCTGGCCGCGCAGATCCTCCCAGCTCTTGATGTTTTCATCCGCGCTGACCAGGTACAGGATGCCCCAGATGTACACGTTGGCGAGCTGGACGCCCAGCCCTTTGTTGTAGAGCGCCGCGGCCACATTCACCGGCAGGCCGGAGATTTGTGCCTGGCCGCTGGTGATGCGGGCGCGCATCTCATCTGCCGTCTTCCACAGCAGAAATTCGGAGCTGTCGGCCAGGCCGGCGAAGGCGTTGTCATGCACCAGCTTGGCCAGCGCGATGGATGGGGGAGAGGCCGGCGCCTGGATGGCCAGCTTCTCCAGCTTCTTCCCCGCTGAACACCCCGGGAGCATGGACAGACCACTGCCGGCCAGCAGGGCTCCGCCGGCCGCCAGGCCCACTTGTTTCAGGAAACTGCGGCGAGAGATCATTGGATTCCTCCTGAAGGAAAGATGGCTACGATGAGTGCTGGACGAGGTAGAATGAGAGGGTCGCCAATCGGGCGGCCAGATCCTCGTTGAACACCTTCACCCCTTCGGGGACGCGCAGGGATACTGGAGCGAAATTCCAGATAAGGCGGATGCCGGCGGCGGACAGGCGGTCCGCGATGGATTGGGCCTGTGGGGCCGGCACCGCCAGGATGGCCATGCGCACGTCCTTCTGGCGGATGAACGTCTCCAGCTCCTCCAATGGGAGCACAGGGATACTGCCGATGCGCTGTCCGATTTTCGAGGGGTCAACGTCGAAGGCGGCGGCAATCTGCAGGCGGTAGCGGGCGAAGCCTGGGTAGGATGCCAGGGCGCGCCCCAGGTTCCCCACGCCGATGAGGATGGCCTTTTTGGGTTCGTTGAGGCCGAGGACTTTCTCCAGATGGGCGGCCAGTTCGTAGACGTCGTAGCCGACGCCCGGCCGGCCGAATTCTCCCAGGTAGCTCAGGTCTTTGCGGGCCTGGGCCGCCGGCACGCCGGCTTCTTCGCCCAGTTCTTCGGAGGAGATAATGCTCTGGCCTTCATGCATGGCCTGCAGGAGCCGGCGGTAGTAATGGGGCAGGCGCATGAGACACGGTTTTGGCAGAAGCACGGACCCGGCCATCCGACACCTCCCTGCGGGTGCGTTCGTGCAGGATTGCACAAATTATACCTCGGGTTGGCCGGCTCGTCAAGTGATACGGGACAAAAAGAAGCCCTCCGCGCGCGGAGGGCTTCGGTCATGGAGCGGGTGAAGGGATTCGAACCCTCGACAGCCTGCTTGGGAAGCAGGTACGCTACCGCTGCGTCACACCCGCATATTCTGTATC
>JAPWUQ010000024.1 GCA_028275445.1 Anaerolineae bacterium
ATACGGGGGCTGGGGCTGGGCCTCTTCGTCACCTATAACATCATCCAGGCCCACGGCGGCACCATCCAGGTTTCCAATGCCCCGGAAGGCGGGGCCCGGGTGGAAATCTGGCTGCCGGCCGGCCGCTGAACCGACTATCCGTGTTTTCTTTCTCTTCGGGAGAAAGGCAGATGAACAATTCCAATGCTGTTTCTCCTCATGTCCTGGTGGTGGATGATCACCTCCCCAACATTGACGTACTGCGCTCATTCCTGGAGCGGGAGGGCTACCGCGTCCTGCCGGCCACCTCCGGCGCGCAGGCCTTGGACATCGCCCGAGAGCGCCGGCCGGACCTGATCCTGCTGGATGTCCTCATGCCCGAGATGGACGGCTTCACCATCTGCCGCATCCTGAAATCCAGCGAGGAAACCCGCTCCATCCCGGTCATCCTGGTCACGGCGCTCCAGGACCCCGAACATGTGGTGCGCGGCCTGGAAGCCGGCGCCGATGACTTCGTCTCCAAACCCTTCATCGCCGCCGAACTGCTGGCCAGGGTGCGGGCGCACCTGCGCACCAAAGCCCTTCGCGACGAGCTGGCGCGCCAGCTCGACATCTCTCAGCGCCAGCACGCCGAGCTACAGCGCCTGGAGACACTCAAGGAAGCCCTTACCGAAATGATCGTGCACGACCTGAACAACCCGGTCACCAGCATCCTGGGCAACCTGGAGCTGATCCGACAGCTCCCGCCGGCGCTCTCTACCCCCCAAGCGGAGGCCCTGGAAGCCGCGATAAACTCCACCAAACGGCTCATGCGCATGATCCGCAACCTGATAGACCTCCGCCATCTCGAAGATGGACAATGGGTGCTCCAGCGCTCCCCCGTGGATATCCAGGAATTGGTCCGGGGCGTGCTGGCTGACCTGGATATCCCCCATATGAAGCCGGAGCTGTCGGTCGAGGTTGCGGTAGCGCCGGCCACCTTGTGGCTGGACCGCTACCTCATCGAGCGGGTGCTGGCCAACCTGTTGGACAATGCGGTGAAATACACCCGAAGCGGCGGCAAGGTGAAAGTGGAAGGGGAACCAGCGGAAAAATGCTACCGGCTCAGCGTCAGCGACCAGGGGCCGGCCCTGCCGGAAGCACTGCGCGAGCGCATCTTTGAGCCGGCCGCCCAGCTCGAGGCGCGCGACGCCGGCCTGCCTCGCGGCATGACCCTGGGGCTGACCTTCGCCAAACTGGCGGTTGAGGCGCACGGCGGCAGGATGTATGTAGAGCCGCACGAGGGCGCCGGCAACCGTTTCGTCGTGGAACTGCCGCTGCGGCCCTTCTGAACCGTCACTGCCCGCCCAATGCCCGGTCCAAATCCTCCGGCGCGGTGAACCACTCCACGGTATGCATGAACGCCGCCAGGGAGGGAGAACGCCGGCGCAGTTCCTCCATCTTCGGGCCGGTCGGGTCCACCGAACCCGGCCCGGTGGCGTACAACCCATGGAACGCAAAATAGGCCTGATTCAGCTTGCGGATGACGTAGCCGCGGCGCAGGAGCTCCTGTCGGCGCGCTTCCATATACTGCTCGGCCTCCGATACCTTGCCGGCGGCCAGCAGGTGCTCCGCTTCTCGGCGCGTCTCTCGCATGAAGCGCGTGAAATCAAACTCCTTCGGCACTGCCGGCTCCGCTTCCGGGGGCGCCGGCGGCTGTTTCCACGACGGGACGGGCGGCGTTTCCCACGGGTAATAGTCCTGGATGACCGCCGCACCCAACTCCTCGCCGGCGATGCTGGCGACCGTCTCATTGAGCGTCTTCAGCGCCGGCGAGGCCTCGTAGCGCATGCCCAGCGGCCGGAACGCCAGATAGTTATGAATCCACTCATGCGCCACAGTGGGGATAATCCAGTCCAGCGCCGGCTCCTCCAATATCAGCGGCGGATAGGCGCCGTAGCCGCCCAGGTCCTCGATCAGCGATGAGACCCCCAGCTTCGCGTCAATCGCCCGTTCCATCGCATCGCGTTCCGAGACAGAGAGGTCCGGGGAGAGATCGCGCGAGTATATCAGTTCGATGCGATCGCGCGGAGAGACGACGAGATGCGTGGGCGGGGGCGAAAGCCGGAACAACACCGGCGGCCAGAGGACGCCGGCGGTGCTCAGCCCCAGCCGGCCGGCGGTGCGCGCCACCTGCCGCTCCAGGATCGTCTCCACCAGCGGCTGTCGCCGGCGCAGTTCGTCGCGCAGGCGCCCCGCCTCCGCCTCCTTCTGCCGAATCTCTTCCCCGGGCAGTGCCCCAGCCGGCAGTTCCGCATACGCCTGTTCGATCTCCTGCTGGAGCCGGCGGTACTGCCGCAACTGCTCCACGTAGTCCATCACAATCATCGAGCCGTCCAGGCCGGCGAGCTGAGGCGCGGGATACCGGAGGTTAGCGGCAATTTTGGCGGCGACCGCCTCCGCCTCCCAACGGGCGATATCGAACTCTCTGCCGGCAATCACCGGCTGGATCGCGGCATCCATGTCCTTTTCAGAAAGTGCTCCTGCCGGCGGCCATACGCCCACAGCCAGCAGGCCGGCGGCGAGGAGCAGTACTGCCGCTGTCCCAATATGCCAGCCAGATAGATGCTTACGCCCCCGCATCGTCTCGCATCCTTATCCAGGAAACAGAAAGGGGGCTCGCTGGTGTTTCCATCAGCGTGCCCCCGCACCAATTCTTCAATAGGCCGGCCAGCCGGCCGGCAACCATCCACCAGGAAGGGTTAGCGATAGCGCCGTTCGCGCTCCCGTAGCTTGCGCAGTTTGCGCCGCATCTTGCGGATGGCCTTGGCGCGCTTGATACGCTTCTCCTCGCTCTTGGAAACGTACCACCGCTTGCGGCGAACATCTCGCAGGATGCCCTCCTTGGTGACCTCCTTGCGGAAGCGCTTCAGCAGGGATTCCTGCGATTCACCAGGCTGTAACTCCACGCGCATCTACGAATCTCACCCCCTTCCTTGTCCATATTTCTGTGAGCCTTGCGACGGACATCTCGCATAAAAAAACCGTCTGACAATACCGCAGACGGTCCACGGCATCGCCTTCCGTCCGTGCGCATTTGTAACACAAAACAGCCTTTTTGTCAATTTCGCGGCCCCTACTGCCCAATGGACAAGTTGCACTTCCTGGGGTACAATGCCGGCGCATCCCGCCTGCAAGAGAGGCTGTCAGGCACATCATGGCACATCGCCGTACCCGCCGGCCAATAACCATGTTCTGTGTCGCGTTCGCCCTGGCGCTGATCATCACCGCCGGCCTGCCGCTCCACGCCCTGGCCCAGCCCCCAGCCGGCGAACCGCGCATCGCCTTCGCCGCCCGCACCGGACAGAACTGGGACATTTACTCCATCCGCCCCGACGGCACGGACCTGCGCCGGCTGACCGACCATCCGGAGCCGGACCTGGCGCCGGCCTTCTCGCCCGACGGCTCCCAACTGCTGTTCCAGTCCCATCGCGACGGCAACTGGGAAATCTATCTGCTGGACCTGCACAGCGGCGAGCTGACGCGCCTGACCGATTCGCCGGCCTTCGACGGCATGCCGGCCTGGGCGCCGGACGGCCGCCGCTTCGCCTTTGAGTCCACCCGCGCCGGCGACCTGGATATCTTCATTGGCTCGCTGGACGGCGGCCCTCTGCAGAACCTCACCGCCGATTCCCCGTACGGCGACATGGAGCCGGCCTGGTCACCCGACGGTTCCACCATCGCCTTCTCCTCCTGGCGCTACGGCGACAAAGACCTGTTCTTCATGCGTCCGGACGGCCAGGACGTGCGGCAAATCACCAACAGCCCCACAGGAGAGGATCAGCCGGCCTGGTCTCCCGACGGCATCCGGCTGACCTTCACCTACCGCACGCCGGAAAAGCGCGAGGTCACGGTGCTGGAGGTGATGGCGCCGCCGGCGGAGGGCGGATTGACCACGCGGCTGACCTGGAGCACGGCCAACGAATGGGCGGTCTGGTCGCCCGATGGGCGATCCCTGGCCTGGCTGGAGCAATATTACAACGGCTGGGCGCTCCATACCGCCCCGCTCACCCAAACCGCCGTCCTGCCGGCCACTGTCCTGCGCGGCTACGCGCTGGCCGGCCCCCTTTCCTGGAGCGACCGCGCCCTGCCGTTCGGCCAGCCGGCCGCCGCGGAATCCCTGGATCATCCCTGGCGCACACGCTATGCCATGCGCTGGGAGGAGCTCCAGCCGATTGCGGGGGGCGATTCGGATGCGGGACTGGCCGGCTGGGTGCGCGTGCAGAACGTGGATGTCCCGAACGAGCGGTTGAACGCGCTGGTCGCGCCTTCCTTCATCCAATTGCGGGAAGCGGTCAAGCAGGCCGCCGGCTTTGACTTCCTGGCGCGGTTGAGCGATGCCTGGCGCCCACTCGATGAGGACAGCGAGACGACCACCTATGCGAGCTGGCACAAGGCCGGCCGCGCCATTGACACGCTCTTCGACTACCGGGACCGGAACGGCTTCCCCATGATGGCCGTCGTGCGCGAGGACATCGGCGGCCGCACCTACTGGCGCGTCTACCTGCGCGCCGCCCGACAGGACGGCAGTCTGGGCATGCCTTTGCGCGAGCCGCCCTGGGACTTCAGCGGGAACGCGCGCCGGCGCTTCCCCGAGCAGGGCGGACGTTGGGATATCATCCCACCAGGATATTATGTCGACTTCACCGACCTGGCCTCATCCTTCGGCTGGGAGCGTATCGCCTCCGTGGATAAGGCCGACTTCTCATGGACCTGGCATTTCCTCGCCATCGAATACTGGCATTTCCAACAGGACGAGAATATGGACTGGTATGCCTCCATGAGGCAGGTATATCCCCTGCAGGAGCTGGCGCCCCTGTTCAACTGGCGGACCCTGCAGAAAAACGACATCCCCGACTGGTACATTGTCCTGACCGGCATCCCTATCCCTCTCAGCGAGCACCGCTGGAGCCTGCTCCACCCATGAAAAACGGGCCATCGGGCCGTTTCCATACCCTCCCATGCCCGAATTTTGACGAATAGCGCGCTTTGGTGGCATAATGAAATGTACGATGTCGCCATGATAAGCATGGCGACAACTATGGGATGGTATCCTGACGAAAGGTTGCAACCCGGGGAACGGGGGCGATTATTGGATGAAACACCGACGCTTGGCCCGACATGTGGCGCTGCAAGCGTTATTCGAAGTAGATGCAGTGGGACACGACCCGGAGCGGGTCCTGCAGTACCGGCTGGAGGAGAGCTCCCTGGCTCCCGAACATGCCGCGTTCGCCCGCCGGCTCGTCTGGGGCGTGCTCCAGCACCGCGCCACCATTGATGACCTCATCCAGCGCCACGCTCCCCTCTGGCCCATCAACGACGTGGCCATTGTCGACCGCAATATCCTGCGCATCGGCACGCTGGAACTGCTGTGGGGCGAGACACCGCCCCGGGTGGCCATTAACGAAGCAGTGGAGCTGGGCAAACACTTCGGCTCGGACAGCACCCACCGCTTTGTGAACGGCGTGCTGGCGTCTATTCTGGAGGAACTGGAGGCCAGCGGCCGGCTCGGGGAACTGCGCGATTACATGGCCCCTCCCCCGCCGGCGCCCTCCGAGGAGAGCTCACAAGCATGAACTTTTTCAATATCGGCCCCATGGAGCTGTTATTGATACTGATCATTGTGCTGATGGTGTTTGGGCCGGACAAAATCCCTGAAGTCGGCGCTTCCCTGGGAAAGGCTATCCGCAAATTCCGCCAGGCCACCAAAGAGCTGGCTGAGGAATTTGACCTGGAGGAAATCAACCCGACCACCCTGGCCAATGTGCTGGAGGCCCAGGCCGACGCGCTGGACCGTGCCCAGCAGACGCAGGCCGCCGGCGCGGCGGCGCCGGCACCCGATGAATCCGCTCAGGCGCCGGCGCCTTCCGAGACAATGGAGGGGCCTGCCGCCGGCAGTGAGACCGCTGACACAACGCCGGCCGTGCCGGCTCCCGAGGCGCCTGCTCCTGAAGCACTGCCGATCGCTTATCCCCCGGAAGATAACGAAGGACGCACATGAACACAGGAACCAGTGCCCTGAGCACCTTTTTCCTTGCCCTGGTGGTGCTGATCGTCGTCGGACCTAAAAAACTGCCCCAGGGCCTGGAACAGCTCTGGCTGGCCATTGAAAACTTCCGCCGCCAGCAGAATAATCTGCCCCCTAAGACCCTGGCCGAGGCCCGCCGGGACTGGAAGCGCAGTGGCAGTCCTTTCTACGCGCTCATCGGCGGCCTATACCAGGGTGCCGAGCATCTGGAGGAACTGCGCCGCCGGCTCATGGCCGCCGCCATCGTCATGATCGTCACCATTATCGGGAGCCTCTTTTTTGTCGAGAAAATCTTCAACATCCTCAAGCGGCCGGCCGGCAACATCCAGCTCATCTTCGTTCGGCCGGCGGAGATGATCCTCACCTGGTTCAAGGTCGGCCTGCTGTGCGGCTTTGTGCTGGCCATCCCCGTCCTGGTCTATGAGCTGATGGCCTTCATCTATCCTGCCATGGAAACGCCCAAGGAAAAGCGCGGGTTCAAGATATTCGCCTTCTTCGCCATTCCCAGCGCGTTCCTGTTCTTCGTGGGGGGCATCGCCTTCGCCTACTTTGTCCTGCTCCCCTTCGCCCTGCGCTACCTGTTTTCCTTCGGCAGTCAGCTCGCCACGCCCTGGTGGACCATCAGCGAATACACCAACTTCGTGCTCACCCTCTTATTCTGGATGGGGGTGACCTTTGAGACCCCGCTCATCATGCTGGTGCTGGCCAAGATGGGCATCGTGGACGCCAAACAGTTGGCTTCCAAGCGCAAGTACGCGGTGGTCATCATCGCTATCGCCGCGGCGGTTATCACCCCTACACCGGACCCCTTCAATATGGCGCTGGTGATGGGGCCGCTGTTACTGCTTTTCGAGCTGGGCATCTTGCTGGCGCGGCTGGTGCGCAACCCCATTCGCCGCCCAGCGAAAGAGCCGGCCAGTGAGCCGGCCGGGCAGTGAAGCCCGCCAGAACCTTCACAGACCATCCATCGCAGAGAAAGGAGACCGTTTCAATGACGAAACCACAACAGCCAGAGAGGGCACGCGTGCTCATCATGGGAGCCGCCGGCCGGGACTTCCACAACTTCAACGTCTTTTTCCGCCAGAACCCGGCCTATGAGGTCGTGGCCTTCACCGCCACACAGATCCCGAACATCGAGGGCCGGCGCTATCCCCCCGAACTGGCCGGCCCACTCTATCCCCAGGGCATCCCCATCTACCCGGAAGAGTCGCTGGTGGAGCTGATCCGCGAGAAGCACATCCACCTGGTCGTCTTCGCGTACTCCGACGTCTCGCACGAGTATGTCATGCACCGCGCCTCGGCGGCGCTGGCCGCCGGCGCCGATTTTCTCCTGCTCGGGCCGGCATCCACCGCCCTGAAAGCCCGGGTACCGGTCATCTCCGTCTGCGCGGTGCGCACGGGAAGCGGCAAAAGCCAGACCACCCGCCGCGTGTGCGACATCCTGCGAGCCGCCGGCAAGCGCGTCGTCGTCATCCGCCACCCCATGCCCTACGGAGACCTGGTGCGCCAAACCTGCCAGCGCTTTGCCACATATGAGGACCTGGACCTCCATGAATGCACTATCGAGGAGCGCGAGGAATACGAGCCGCACCTCCGGCGCGGCATCGTGGTGTACGCCGGCGTGGACTATGAGCAAATCCTGCGCCAGGCAGAACAGGAGGCGGATATCATCATCTGGGACGGCGGCAACAACGACCTGCCCTTCTATCAGACCGACCTGCACATCGTTGTGGCGGATCCGCACCGCCCCGGTCATGAGCTGAGCTATCACCCCGGCGAGGCCAATCTGCGCATGGCCAACGTGGTGGTGCTCAACAAAATTGACACGGCAGACATGGCCGCCGTCAACCTGGTGCGGGAACACGTGCGCCAGGTCAACCCCACCGCGACGCTGGTCGAAGCCGCATCGCCCATCTTTGTCGAACGGCCGGAGGAGATCGCCGGCAAACGCGTGCTGGTGGTCGAGGATGGCCCCACCCTGACGCACGGCGAGATGTCCTACGGCGCCGGCTATATTGCCGCGCTGAAATACGGCGCCGCAGAGATCGTTGACCCCCGGCCCTATGCTGTCGGCTCCATCCTGGAGACCTACCGCAAGTATCCGAAGACGGGGAAGGTCCTGCCGGCGATGGGCTACGGCCGCCAGCAGATTCAGGAGCTGGAAGCCACCATCAACGCCGCGCCTGTGGACCTGGTGCTCATCGGTACACCCATTGATCTGCGCCGGCTGATCACCATCCGCCATCCCAGCGACCGGGTCTATTACGAACTGCAGGAAATCGGCCGGCCAACCCTGGACGAGGTGCTCGCCCCCTTCCTGCGGTAAGCCCTGCATCCATCAGGTGACAGCCGCCGTAGCGGCGGCTGTCACCTGCCCCGACCCACGCCGCCTTTTGACATCCCCTCCATCATCCTTTACAATACCCATACCGTTCCGAACCGCCGTGATGGGAGAGAAAGAAAGTCCATGCCTGGGAACGCCCCGTGCACCCACAGCTTATCCGCCGGCTGGCGCAAACTGGCCATCCTGACGCTCACCGCCGGCCTCCTGCTCTTCGCTCTGTTCGCGGCCGCCGGCGCCCTCGCACAGCCCACCGCGCGCATCGTGCTGGAGCCGCAGACAATGGAATTTCGCCGGCTGGGCCTCACCCACACCCTCGAAATCCACATCCAGGACGTCCCTGCCCTCGTCGCGGCTGATGTGTATCTGTCCTTCGACCCGGCGCGTCTGCAGGTGGTGGACGCCGACCCGGCGGCCCCGGGCGTGCAGATCGCGCGCGGCACCTTTCCCGATCCGGCGCGGGGCTTCGTTATCAACGCCGCCAATAACGAGCTGGGCCTCATCACCTACTGCGTGACCCTGCTCTCTGGCCCGCCGGCCTCCGGCAGTGGCCGCTTCGCCTCGGTGGTCTTCCAGGCCGTAGGCCCGGGCGCTAGCGATATCGCGGTCATCACCCAGACCAATCATCTGACCCGCACCGGATTGTACGCGCCCGGCACACCCGACCCGGTGTTTATCCCGTTCGACATCGTCAATTCCACAGCATCCGTCTGGCACCCTGCCATTCTGCCGCTGATCATGCGGTACTGATTGGCCATCCTCGAGGGAAAAACCATCATGTCCCGGAACGCGCAACTGACCGAGCATGCACCGCTTCGCATCCGCATACGCCTTTTTGCCGCCGCTTTCCTGCTCAGCCTGCTGTTCCTCGCCGGCGCGATCGGCGCGCTGGCAGACGGGGCGGAGATCTTCATCTCTCCGCCGGCCCAAGCTGTACCCGTCGGCCAGCAGGCCACCATCTCCATAGCGGCCAGGAACGTCCAGAACGCCTATGCCGCGCAGGTCACCCTGCGCTATGATCCGACCATCATCGAGGTGCTGTCCATCGAAGCGGGGAACCTGTTCGCCGGCGGCTCACCGGTCTCGCGCGTCGATAACGAGGGCGGAACGGCCCTCTTCGCCATCACACTGCTGAACCCCGCTCCGCCGGCCAATGGCGACGGCACCATCGCCGTCCTGACAGTGCGCGGCAAAATGGACGGCGGCACCGCCATCTCCCTGGAAGCGCTTATCTCCAACCCCCAGGGCATTGTCCTGCCCTCCACGGCGCGCGGCGGAACCATTGACGTGGGGCAGATACTCGGGCCGACCTCCACCCCCCGCCCCACCTCCACCCCACGGCCGACCTCGACCCCCCGCCCGCGCATGACTGTGCCGCCGGCCGCCGGCGGGCCTACCCCCGCCCCCGGGGCTACCCAGCCGCCGGCCCCGACACCGGTACAGCCGACAGCTCCTGTCGTTCCGCCGCCGACGGCACTGACGCCGGCGGTACTATCCCCTTCCGCGCCCGGCGCATCCACCAGCGCACCCGCCGGCACGACCGCGCCGCCGGCCGCCGGCGGGGCACCCGCGGCGCCGGCCCCCACCACCAACCCGGCCGCCGCCCCGCAGACATCCCCGACCGGCCCTGTCCCAGCCGGCGAGGCTCCCGCCAGCACGGAGACAACCCGTCCGCCCCTGCCGCCGGCGCTCTTCACCCTGCTGATGGCCGGCATCATCCTGGCGCTCTTTGTCACTGCTATCATCGTCATCATCGCCCTCTGGAACTGGTACCAGCAGGCGCGGCGTAGCTGATGGGCAACCGATGGAGGGGCATGGGACGGACATGAGGAAATGGTCTCTCGCTCGGGCCAGCATCCGGCGGCTTCTGCTGGCCGGCGCCTGCTGTCTGGCGCTCCTGGCGGTCCTGGGAATGGCCGGCAGTGCCCAGCCCTCGCGCCAACCCGCTGTCCCGGTGCCCATCTCGCAGACCTGTAGCTGGCTGGCCCGTCCTGCCGAGGGAAGCACCAGCGATATTGCCGAGCTGGCCGGCCAGGCCGGCCTGAACGCCCGCTTTGTCCCGGCGCTGAACCTGTGGGAATTGACATGTGCCGGCGGGACCAACGGCGAGGATGCATTCGCCCTGCGCCGGCTGGCCGAAAGCGGCGCCTTCGAATGGCTCATCCCCAACCGGCGCGTGGTCATCGCCGCCGAACCGAACGACCCCGGCTATACTGCGCAGTGGAACATGCGCATTATCCAGGCGCCGGCGGCCTGGGACATCACTACCGGCTCTCGTCAGGTGGTCATCGCTATCCTCGACACCGGCATCAGCCTCTCCCACCCCGATTTGCAGGCCAATCTGTGGCAAAATGAGGATGAAATCGCCGGCAACGGCATAGACGATGATGGCAACGGCTATGTAGATGACCGTTGGGGGTGGAATTTCGTCGCCAGCTCCCCCAACCCGGATGACGATCACTGGCACGGCACGCACGTGGCCGGCATCGCCGGCGCGATGGGCAACAATGCCCTCGGGGTCGCCGGCACCGCCTGGCAGGTTCAGCTCATGGCGGTGAAGTTCCTGGACCGCAACGGACAGGGCTCGTTCCTGGGCATGCTCCAGGCGATGCGGTACGCGGCAGATAACGGCGCGCGGATCCTGAACCTGAGCGTCTCGGTGGACGGGGATTTGACAGCGGAGGAGCGCCGGCTCCTGGATGAGGCAGTAAATTATGTCAAGGAACGGGGCGCGGTCATGATAGCGGCCAGCGGCAACGCCGGCGCCAGCACGCCGGCCTACCCCGCACGCCATCCCGACATTATGGCGATCGGCGCCAGCACCTCATCGGACGAGCGCTGGTGGCTGTCCAATTACGGGCCGGGGCTGGACCTGCTGGCGCCGGGCGCCGGCATTTACAGCACCTCGCGCGCCTCCGCCGGCCCCACCTACAGCACTGCCAGCGGCACTTCCATGGCCGCACCGCACGTCAGCGGCGCCGCGGCCCTGCTCTGGGCGGTGAACCCCGGGCTTACGCCGGCGGAGGTCATGAGCACCCTGCGCTTGAGCGCTGACGATCTGAATTACGCCAGCTACCCCGGCCCGGATGCGTATTGCGGTTGGGGCCGGCTCAACCTGCGGCGCGCTGTCCAGGCGGCCGAGCACGGCGCCATCCTGCAGGCATATGCCGGCGCGGGGTCCGTCCAGGCCCTGGGCGATCCCATCACCATCACCGCTACCCTGGTGGACCTTCTCGGCGCGCCGGCGCCGGAGGGCACCGCCATATCGTTCTCCACAGACCTTGGGACGATCCTGCCGGCAGAGGCACAGACCGCCGGCGGCACAGCCGTCGCGCAGTTCTTCCCCGGGGAACTGGTTGGTCCCGCCCATATCACCGTGCGGGCCGGCGCGCTGACCGAACAGATCACGGTCACCGTTCAGCCCGGCCCGCCGGCGGCGCTCCAGCTTGCGCTGGAGAGAGAGGTCATCACCGCCGGCACGCCATCGGTGCCCCTGACGGTGACGGTGCAGGATGCCGCCGGCAACCCCGTCCAGGACGGCACGGCGGTGCTGATATCCGCCCAGCGGGGCGGTGCCGCGCCGGCGCTGGCGTATACGTACCGCGGTATAGTGCGCAGTACCTATCAGCCCCCTACCGCCGCCGGCCCCGACCAGATCACCGCCCAGGTCTCCTCCGCCATCAGTCAGACCCGGGAGGTCAACATCGTACCAGGCCCGCCGGCGCAACTGCGCTGGTCGTTCGAGCTGGCCTTCCTGCGCGCCGGCGAGGCCCATATCCCCTTCGCCGTGCAGGTGCTGGACGCCTTCGACAACCCTGCCCCCGACGGCCTGCAGGTGGCTTTCGCCAGCTCGCAGGGGGAGGTCCAGCCGGCGATCGTCCTGACACAGGGAGGCACTGCCGCCGCCGTGCTGACCGGGACGCTGTCCCGCGGCGAGGTCTGCCTGCAAGCGCAGGTTGACGCACTGGCCGGCGGGCTTTGCCGGCCAGTGCTAGAGCGCATGAGGATCTTCCCGCTCTTTTTCCGCCGGCACACGCCGCTCGGGAATTAATGCACCGCCTGCCGGCTCTCCTGGGCAATGCGGTGTCCTGCCAGTAAGGCCCGCTTATTCGGCTCGATGATGTGCCGGCGCTGTTCGGGCACATGCTCCTCCAGCGCCTGGATCACCGATTCCAGCTTCACAAAGGGGTTGATCCCCAGCAGTGCCCCCAGCAGTACCAGGTTCGCCACCCGCACATTGCCGATCTCGTACGCCAGGTCGTTGGCCGGCACTTCCACCACCGTGATGTCCGTGCGCGCCGATTTCTGGCGCACCAGGGAGGAATTGACGATCAGGAATCCCCCCGGTTTGACCAGCGGCTCATATTTCTCGAAGGACGGCGGATTCAGCACAATACAGCTCGTGGGGCGGTAGATGATGGGTGAGCCGATCGGCTCATCGGAGATGATCACGGTGCAGTGGGCGGTGCCGCCGCGCATTTCCGGGCCGTAAGACGGTATCCAGCTCACATGCCGGCCCTCGGCCAGGCCGGCGTAGGTCAGCAGTTGGCCGGCGAACAGCGCTCCCTGTCCACCGAACCCGGAGATAATCACTTCCTCGTGCATATCGTCCTCCTTGACGACAGCCGGCCCCTGCCGGCACTCACAAGTTTTCCACCCCTTCGGCGACCTTGAAATCGCCCAGGGGATAGTACGGAAGCATGTTCTTCTCGATCCATTCCAGCGACTCAATGGGCGTCATGCCCCAGTTGGTCGGGCAGTTGGACACCACCTCCACCAGGGAGTAGCCCAGGCCGGCCATCTGCACCTTGAAAGCGGTGATGATGGCCTTCTTCAGCCGGCGGATCTCCCGCGGGTTGATGGCGGTGCGCCGCACGACGTAGGCCGCGCCCGCCAGGGTCGCCATCAGCTCGCATACCCGCAGGGGATAGCCGGCGGCGCGCACATCCCGCCCGAAAGGCGTCGAGGTCGTCACCTGACCAGGCAGGGTCGTCGGCGCCATCTGCCCGCCGGTCATCCCGTAAATGGCATTGTTGATAAAAAAGGTGGTAATATTCTCGCCGCGGTTGACCGCATGGATGATCTCGTTCGTCCCTATGGCGGCGAGGTCACCATCCCCTTGATAGGTAAAGACGATTTTGTCCGGCTGAACGCGCTTGAGGCCGGTTGCCATCGCCGGCGCCCGGCCGTGCGCCGCCTCCGCGAAGTCCACGTCGAAATAGTGATACGCCAGCACCGAACATCCCACCGGCGCGATGCCGATGGTGCGGTCCTGGATGCCCAACTCGTCAATCGCCTCGGCGATCAGGCGGTGCACGATGCCGTGAATGCACCCCGGGCAGTAATGGGTGGTGGTATCCGTCAAGGCCTTCGGCCGGCTGAACACGATGCGTTCCTGCTTCTCCGCCTCGACCATGTCTCACGCTCCTTCCTGGGCCACCAGGGCCGGCTTCCCCTGGGCAAGGGCTTCGATCTCCACCAGAATATCCTCTGGCAGTGGCACAACACCGCCCATCTTGCCGAAGAAGCGGATGGGGACCCGACAGCAGGTGGCCATGCGCACATCTTCCAGCATTTGGCCGGCGCTCATCTCCACCACCAGCATTTCCTGCACCCGGCCGGCCACCTCCGCCAGCGCTTCATAGGGGAATGGATACACGGTGATGGGACGGAACAAGCCCACGCGGATGCCGGCCTCACGCGCCCTGCGGATAGCGGTGCGGGCAATGCGTGCCGCAGTGCCGTACGCCACGACCGCGATCTCCGCATCCTCCAGCAGATAGGTGTCATAGCGCACTTCGTTCGCCTCGATGCGCCGATACACGGCCTGCAGTTCCTGGTTGACCCTTTCCAGCTCCGGCGCGTTGAGGTACAGGGAGGTGATAATGTTCTTCGGCCGGCCCTTCGCGCCGGTCAGCGCCCAGGCCGGCGGCGGCCGCAGTTCTCGCATCTCGGGCAGTTCCACCGGCTCCATCATCTGGCCCAGCATGCCGTCCGCGATGACAAAGACGACCTGCCGGTACTCGTCCGCCAGATCGAACGCCAGGCCAACATGGTCCACCAGCTCCTGAATGGTGGACGGCGCCAGGGTCAGCACCTTATAGTCGCCGTGACCGCCGCCCTTGGTCATCTGGGAGTAATCCGCCTGGGAAGGCTGGATGTTGCCCAGTCCCGGCCCTCCGCGCATGACATTGACCACCACCGCCGGCACCATGGAGCAGGCGATGTAGGAGATGCCCTCCTGCATCAGGCTGAAGCCGGGGCTGGAGGTAGAGGTCATGGCGCGCACGCCGGCGCACGCCGCACCGTACAGCATGTTGATGGCCGCCAGCTCGCTCTCGGCCTGCAGGAACACGCGTCCCAACTGCGGCATGCGCCGCGCCATGTATTCGAGCACCTCGGTCTGCGGGGTGATCGGATAGCCAAAATAGGCTTGACAGCCGGCCCGTATCGCGGACTCCGCAATCGCCTCATTGCCCTTCATCAGGATTTTGGAAGACATGGATGCGCTCCTCATCCAGGATGTCGTCATCGCCAGAACAACAAAACGGTGGTATGCCGCGTCATCACGGCACACGCACCGTTTTGTACACTACGATCGCCACATCGGGGCACATCATGGCGCACATGGCGCACCCCGTGCATTCCCCCTTCGGGTCCACCTGTGTCGCCGGCCGATAGCCCTTGGCGTTGAAATGCTCCGCAATATGCACCAGGTCAAACGGGCAGACCGTCGTGCACAGGCCGCACCCCTTACAGCGGTCCTCATCCACCACAATGTGGGACATCCCTCGTTGACCTCCTTGTCAAAGATGTTCGGTTGGAAAGTGCAGGCAGTCCCATTATTTCACAGGCTCATAACTCGTGCCGCTGAGATACACCCCCAGGGCAAGGGAAGCCAGCTTGGCGTCCGGCGGGTCCGAGCGCGAGGGCATGACGATAGGACAGCGCCCACCGACGATCACGCTGGCCATCTGGCCGCCGGCGAAGTAGGTGATGGCCTTTGCCAGCAGGTTGCCGGCCTCGATATCCGGCGCGACCAGGATGTCGGCACGGCCGGCGACATCGCTTTCGATACCCTTGATGGTCGCCGCCACCTCCGAAATGGCGTTATCCAACGCCAGAGGCCCATCCACAATCCCCCCGACGATCTGCCCCCGCTGGGCCATTTTCGAAAGGTTGGCCGCGTCAATGCTGATAGGAATTTTGGGGTTGACCGCCTCCGTGGCGGAGAGGATCGCCACTCTCGGCCGCTCCACCCCCAGCGCGCGGGCGACATTGATGGCATTCTGCACCAGGCAGGCCTTGGCCTGCAGGTCCGGCGCCGTGCAAACGAGGATATCGGTCACGAAAATCAGGCGGTCGAAATTGGGAATCTCAAACACCGCCACATCGCTCATCACACATTCGCCGTTGCGCAGGCCGGAGACGGGGTCGTCCGCCACCCGCACCAGATGTCGCGGTTGTGCCCTGGCATTCATGATGATGTCGGCCAGGCCGTTGCGTGCCATCTCCACGGCCCGCTCTGCCGCCCGGCGCTGGCTCGGCTCATGGATAATCTCAGGGAAGCCCAGATCAAATTTCCCTTCGGCGAGCAGGGTCTCGATGCGTTCCACGTCGCCGAACAGGGTAAACTCCGCCAGGCCGCGCTGATAGGCCAGCGCGGCGGCTTCCAGCGCTTCCCACTGGTCGGCGGCGACCAGGACCACGTGCTTAGGACCGCGCGTTTGGGCCAGTTGGATCAATTCCTCAAAGGTGCGAATGGCCATCGCTTTCTCTCCCATCTATCCGTATATCCGCAGTTTCGTGCACCACATCCAGGGACGCGGTATCGTCAGCCGGCCCCTGGCTCTTCCTCCCACGGTGGGAAGAAGAAGCGCTCCAGCGGCAGAAGCGGTGTGTCCGCCGGCAGTTGATCGGCCACCGCCGGCAGAAGGCTTTGCTCCACCGCCACCATCGCCAGCGGTATGCCCAGCCGCTGGCTCGCCCGCACCAGCACCTTCCACCCTTCCAGGAACTGTTCCGGCGTGGTGCTGGCCAGCATGTGCGGGTTCCCCACCAGCCCGCCGGCCAACAGCCGGGTGGTCTGCTCCATATCGCGCACCGCGCTGGCAATGCCCACATCATCCTGGGTGAACGGACGATATGGGTTCACCACCACATACATAATGTAGCCCCGCTCCCGCAGGACATCGCGGTACTGGGCCAGCACCCTGGCGCCCTGCACATCGCCGCCTACGTCGAGGACCACAGTGCGCCGGCTGTCCTGCAGGACGCCCATGATTTCGGGCGTCAGGCCGGGGGTATCGAGGTAGCGCGCTACCGCCGCCGGCGTCACCACCTCCACGCCCCGCTCCCGCATGCGGTCGGCTATCTCCCGTGAGCGGAAGTACGGCGTCACCACATCCAGGTCCACCAGCACAGGGCAACCGCTGTCCGCGCCGGCCGGCTCGCGGCACAGCTTCAGCGCAAAGTTGATGGCTATCTCTGTCTTTCCGCTTCCAAAGCGTCCGGTAAAGATATAGCAAGGATTTTTTCCCATTCCCCCTTGAATGTCCTCCACAACTGCTCCTTCGCGCTCTGGCTGGTGAAAGCCGCCCGCACGCCGTTCCACACTACCGCGCCCAACTGGGGCAGGCTGACCCCAATTTCACGCACGGCGATGAGATACTCGTCTGTGAGGGTAGTGTTGGAGATGCTCGGGTCATCGGTATTGATGGTCACCCGCACATCCTGCGCCAGAAAGTACCGCAGGGGATGGCGGGCCAGATGCGGGACGGTGGCGGTGTGAATGTTGCTGGTGGGGCAGATTTCCAGCGTCACGCCGGCGCGGCACAGCAGTTCCACCACCTCCGGGTCCTCGGCGGCCCGCACCCCGTGGCCAATGCGCTCCGCCCCGTATTCCTCCACCGCCTCCCGCACGCTCCAGGCGCCGGTGGCCTCGCCGGCGTGAATGGTCAGCCCCAACCCTTCGCGGTGCGCCTGCCGCAGGATGCCGGCGAAGGGCGCCAGAGGATAATTGACCTCATCGCCGGCGATATCCAGCCCGACGATGCCCCGGCCGGCCCGCGCGAACGCCACCCGGGCGACCCGTTCTGCCTCGGCCGGACTCAGCTCCCGCTTGATAGTGACGAGCAGGCCCGTGGTCACCCCGAAATCCCGGCCGGCCTGCTCCACCGCCCAAATGACCCAGTCCGTCACCTCCTCCAAGTCAAAACCCTGGTGCGCCGCCAGCGTTGCGGGGCTGAACCGCAGTTCCAAATAGCGCACGTTATCCGCCGCGGCGTCCGCCACCGCCTCATACGCCACCCGCTCGATGGCTTCCCGGGTGGAATAGAACCGCCGCAGGAAGCGAAACTTTTCCAGAAAGGCGTGGAAGTTGGGCTCCTCATCGGTCACCTGCACATAGGGACGCAGGTCCTCAATATTATAGCTGGGCAGATCAACGCCGTGCGCCTGCGCCACTTCCGCCAGCGTGCTCAGCCGAAGCGAGCCTTCCAGATGGCGGTGGAGATCAATTTTGGGAAGAAGCCTCAGCGTTTCCCACAGCCTGCGGCTTCCGCCGGCGGGAGAGCCTTGTGCGTCAACCATGCGCCTTTCCCAACGTTAGTTTGCCAGCAAAATCCCCAGTGCCATGGAGACCATCTTGGATTCGTGGGGGTCCGCCCGCGACGCGACGATGAGCGGGGAGCGGCCGCCCTGGACAATGCCGGCCATCTTGCCCTTGGCAAAATAGGTGATGGCCTTGGCCAGCACGTTGCCGGCCTCGATATCCGGCACAATCAGGATATCGGCGCGGCCGGCGACCTCACTGCGGATGCCCTTGACCTCCGCGGCATCGGGCGAGATGGCGTTGTCCAGCGCCAGCGGGCCGTCCACAATGCCGCCGATGATCTGGCCGCGCTCGGCCATCTTGGACAGGTTGGCGGCATCCATGGTATTGGGAATTTTGGGGTTCACCATCTCCGTCGCCGCGATGATGGCCACCCTGGGCCGGGAGATGCCCAGCGCCTGGGCGACCGAGATAGCGTTCTGCACGATCTCGACTTTCTGCTCCAGGTCCGGCGCCACCACCACGCCGGCGTCGCTGACGAAGATCAACCGGTCAAAACCAGGTATCTCAAACACGCCCACGTGCGAGAGGAGCCGGCCGGTACGGATCCCAAACTCCTTATCCAGCGCCGCCCGCAGAAAATCCCCCGTCTCCACCCGCCCCTTCATCGCCATATCGGCCTGACCATGGCTGACCAGCGCCATGACCTGCCGGGCAGCCTCGCGCGGCTCCGGCACATGGATCATCTCCATGCGGCTCAGGTCAAGGCCCTCCTCCTGCGCGATGCGCTGGATGGCCGGCACATCCCCGACGAGGATGCATTCCGCCAGCCTCTGCCGCTCCGCGTCGACCGCCGCCAGCAGTACCTCCCGCTCATGGGCGGCGGCAATGGCTACCCGTTTCGGCCCTTTCGCTTTGGCCGCTTCGACCAGTTCTGCGAAGCTTCGAATCACATTTTCCTCCTTTGCGGCTTTGCTGTCAGCGCCATTGCTGTCCTGCATCTATCAACCGCCGGCTGGGCGGTATTTCGGCACGGTGAAGAAGAACGTACTGCCCTTGCCCAGTTCGCTGGTGACCCCCACCTGGCCCCCGTGCGCCTCGACGATCTGTTTCACGATGGCCAGGCCCAGGCCGGCGCCCCCAAAGCGCCGCGTCGTGGAACCGTCAATCTGATAGAACGGCTCGAAGATCTTCTCCAGCTTATCCGATGGGATGCCGATGCCGGTATCCCGTACTAGGACCCGCTCGTAATCGCCGGCGTCCTCGACCGATACCTCGATGAGGCCCCCTGGCGGGGTGAATTTGAGGGCATTGCCGATCAGGTTATCCAGCACCTGCCCCAGACGAGCGCGATCCCCGAAGACCGGGTCTAAATCAGGCGGGACCTTGCATATCAACTGCAAATTCGCTTCCTGTGCCGCGGCCTCTGCCCCCCGCAGGGCCATGTCAATGACATCCGCCAGAGAGACCGGCGCCAGCTCCAGGGACGCCATCTCGGCGCGCTGGAGGGAGATAATGTCACCTACGAGACGGGTCAGCGTCTCGGTCTTATTGGAGACGATCTGCAGGGCTTCACGCTGTTGCTCATTCAGCTCTCCCAGCGCGCCCTCTAGCAGCAGGTCCACATACCCGCGGATAAAGGTCAGCGGTGTGCGAAGCTCATGGGAGACGTTCTGCACAAATTCCGATTTCAGGCGGTTCAGCTCTTTCAGCTCATCATAGGCGAGCTTCAGCCGGCGCGCCCGCTCTTTAAGGCTCTCGTACAACCGCGCATTCTCGATCATGGCGGCCGCCTGCGCCGCGGCAATGGTCAACAGCCGGCCCTCTTCCGGGTCAAAGGCGTTGGGCACGCTGTCATCCACACTCAAGGTGCCGATCACATTCCCCTTGGTGATCATCGGCACCACCAGCAGGGAGCGCACCTCCGGGTCGAAAAAGATGAAATCCGGCTCCTGATAGGTGTCAGGGATGTAAATGGGCCGGCGCTCCACCACCACCCGGCCGCTGACGCCCTCCCCAACCCGCAGTTTGGCCTCTTTCTGCCACTTCGGCTTGATGCCGCTGGCCGCCCGGATCTCCAGCATGCCTGACTGCTCATCCAGCAGGAAGATGCAACAGCTCCGACAGTTAATCACCCGCCGCAGGATGACCACCAGCGAATCGAGCATCTGGTTCAGGTCCAGGCTGGTGGTCATGCGCTGGGCCAGGGTGTACAGCGTCGAGACCTCGGCCAGCCGGCGTTCCGTCTCCTCATAAAGCTGGGCGTTCTCCAGCGCGATGGCCGCGGAGACCGCCAGCGCTTCCGCCAGCCGTTGGTCATCCAGCGCGAAGGGAGGCGCCGGCGCCCGCCGCGTCAACTGCACCACCCCCAGCAGTTTATCCTTGACGCGCAGGGGCAGGTTCAGCATATGCCGGCCAGTGGGTGATGGGGCCGCCAATGCCAGCGGAGCGCCGCTCTGCATAACGGCCTCCGCCTGCTCGAGGTTAAAGCGCTCCTGCGGCTCATTCTCCCGGGCCTGCCGGCTCAGCGACGCCTGAAGCACCAGCCCATCCTCCGCCCGCAGGAACAAGGCCGCGCTATCCGCGTCGGTCAGCCCCATCATGCTTTCCAGGATGAGCTGGGAGACCTTATCCCGATTCAACACTGCGCTGATGGCGTGTGCGAGATTGGTCAGGGTAGCCAGCTCGGAAAGCCGGCGCTCCCGCTCCGCCAGGAGCCGGGCATTCTGCACAATCAGCCCGACCTGCTCCGCCAGGACCTCGACGATCATCTGTCCCTGGGAGCTCAGCGCCCTATCGCTGTCGGGTGCGAGCTCCAGAACCCCCACTATCTGCTGGCCGGCCCGCAGGGGACAGGCGACCACCGGCCGGCCAGAGACATCCTCCGTGACCATGAGCTTCTGCTGGGAGAGAGCAGCCCCGGAGAGCAGCGCGGCCGGCGGCCCCACCAGCTCCTCCAGGCGGAGCTCCCGAACGCTCACCGGCGCTTCCTCGTTCGCGCATCCCCGGCGAGCGGTATACTCTTTGATACGTTCGCCCTGTGGGAGATACAGGGAGACGCGCTCATATCCCTGGCTTTGGCACATAGCGCGGACGATGTCCCGGAAGGCGGTATCCGGGTCGGGGCTGGAAGCACTCTGGACAATCTGGCGAATGGTCGTGAGTGCTTCTTGCTGACGAAGCGAATTTTCCTCCAGCAGGGAGCGCTCGATGCCGACCGCCGCACAGCGGCCGGCCAACTGCACCGCACGGATGTCCTCGGAGGAAAATTCAGAGGGCCAGCGGTCGATCAGCAGTATGCCGGCGATCTCGTCATTTCTCCACAGCGGCATCGCGCTGTGGAACGGCTCATCGGGGAAAATGGCCTTCAGCCACCCCGCAAATTCCGCCAGCTCATCCACGGGAAGAAGCGCGGGGGAGTCCTTCCCACGCTGTAACAGTTCCGCGCAGAAAGCAGGGGGCTGCAGGCCTTCCGCCGGCGCCGGCGAGGAAAGTCCCAGGGTCGCGATGACCCGGCATGTTCGCCCCAGAGCATCATACACCAGCACTGCAACCCGGTGGAGGCCGGCCTGTTCCTTCAGCCAGGTCAGCACGGGATGCAGAAACTTCGCCAACGCCTCCTGGCCCGGCCGCATCACCTGAGCAATATCATCCTCGCCGTTCACCAGCCGTTTCCTTCCGCTCATCATAACCTGGCGCAATCATCTTGGGACGGACGAACCCGCCGGAAAACCGCATCATGCAAAGTGCTCTCGGAACAGCCATCCCCAGTACAAATAGGCAATTATACAGGCGACAAGCAAGCCGGCCGCCAGCGAAAATTGATGGATGAGCGTCAATATATCCCATGCGTTCGCCAGTGGGAAGGGATTGCCGGCCGCGTACGAATCCAGCAGGCTGGCCTGGATGAAACGCGCCGCGGAGGAAATCACCAGACAGGCGATGGATACGTAATAGCCGCGGTAATAGGGCCGCATCTTGGTGACCTCTCCCAGCTTCTTGCTCAGCCGAAGCAGAATGGTCACCCCATACAGCAATGACACCTCACCCAGACAGCCGAGCAGGGCGAAGATGACGGTCACGAGCGCCCTCCGGTCATCAAGCGAAAGACATGATTGCCGGCGATGATCACCAATAAGCCCCCCAGGAAGAGCGCCCCATCTGCCACCAGGTCCCCCACATATCCTCGCTGGAGAAAGGAGTAGCGCAGAGCGCCCACCAGGAAAAACACCAGCGCCAGGGCGAAGAGGCTATACCGGGTGGGCTGGCCCGATTTCACCTGGTAAAAGCGTGCGATGAGCAGAAGGAACATCAGCACGCCGGCGGTGCCCAGGCCGATGACTGCGATCAACAGGACATAGAGCAGTGTTCCTTCAGGCATGCCGTTCTCCCAGACAGCACAACCAAGGTGCCGGCGCACCCCCCGTGCTCATCAGCGCTTGACAAATGCCTGCTCGAAATACTCCGCCATGCGGCGCGGACTGCCGCTCATGATGCCTTCCCGCCCTTCGAACTTGGACTGCACCTCAATGCCGCGCGGGGTAATCTCAAAGCGGCGGATATCTTTGGCATGATCACTGCCGCGCAGTTTCAACACCAGCAGGGCTTTGTGCACGGCGCTGTCAATCTCCACATAGCGCAGGAGAATGTA
>JAPWUQ010000025.1 GCA_028275445.1 Anaerolineae bacterium
ATCGGCCGGCGCGCGGCGAACTCGCGATCAGCGGACGAATTCGACGCCTTAGCGCTGGAGCTGACGCACTGGCTCCGCCGGCCGCCGGCCCCCGGCCGGCTCATCAACGCGCTCCAGCACATGTGGGGGTATGTCGGCCCTTTGGCAGAAGGGCCTGCCCCTGCGGAGCCGGCGGAACTGCTCAGGATGATCCAGTCCCTCGCTCTCACCCATCATGTTACCTACCTGCTGGAGTCCACCGCCCTGAGCGACCTGGCCGGCTGGCTTGACAGCAGGATTTCCCAGCGAGGGTGATCCTGGCACACTATATTCACCCCGGAGGAGAAGCTATGACCGCCCGTCCGATCGCCATCGTCCTCGCCATGCACGGAGCGCCGCCCCGGGACTTCCCGCGGCGGGAACTGCAGGAATTCATGGGACTGCACGGCCGGCTAGAACACGCCGCCGGCCCCGAAAGAGAGGCGCTCCAGCGCCGGCATGACGAGCTGGAGGCCAGGATGCGCTCCTGGCCGCGTACGCCGGAGAACGACCCGTTCCACGCCGCCTCCCTTCAGTTGGCGGAGCACCTGGGCAAGGCGACCGGTCTCCCTGTAATCGTGGGATTCAACGAGTTCTGCGCGCCGGCATTGGATGAGGCGCTGGACCAGGCCGCGTCCATCGCCTCTCATGTGGTGGTCGTCACCCCGATGATGACCCGCGGCGGGACCCATGCCGAGGCGGATATCCCCCGGGAGATTGACGCGGCACGCGCCCGCCATCCGACGGTGCGCTTCACCTACGCCTGGCCCTTTCCCATGCCGGATATCGCCGGCTTCCTTGCCGGCCAGATTCAGCGGTATCTGCAGGAGCAGGAACCATGAACCCAACCTCCATCCCCATGCGGGATATTGACCGGCAAATATGGGAGAGCGAGTTGGAGGATTTCGTCCCCGCCCGCATCTATGACGCGCACGCCCACCTTTTCCGCGCCGACCTCGACCTCTCCCCGGAGCCGGACAGCCCGGGCCGCCGGCTGGCGGCACGCGGCTTCGCCGAGGCCGGCATGGCCCTTTGGCAGGCCTGGAACGCGGCGCTGTTCCCCGGGCGGGAGGTGCACGGCTCCTGCATGGGTTTTCCCTTCGTCCATGCAGATTTGGCCGGCATGAACGCCTTCCTCGTCGAGCAGGTGCGGGAGGATGCCGGCTCTGCCGCTCTCATGCTGGTGCGCCCGGGCATGACACCCGACGAAGTGGATGCTTTCGTGCGGGCAAACGGCGTCATCGGCCTGAAACCTTACCGCGTGTACTCCGCCACCGGCGATGTGGTGGACTGCCGCATCACCGATTTCCTGCCGGAGGAGCTGATCGAGGTGGCGGAGGAGCATCGGTTGGTGGTGGTACTGCACCTGGCGCGCCGGCGTGCCGCCGCCGACGAACAGAACCTGGCGGACCTGCGCCGGCTCAGCCGGCGGTATCCCCACGTCCAGTGGCAGTTGGCCCACTGCGCGCGGTGTTTCATCCCCCATTTCCTGGAGCTGGCCATTGGCCCGCTGTCAGAGCTGGAGAACGTGTGGTTCGATACCTCGGCGGTGTGCGAATCGGACGTGTTCGATGTCCTACTGCGGCGAGGGCCGCGCGAGCGGGTGATGTTTGGGACGGATAACCTGCCGGCCGGCGTGGACCGGGGCAAATACATCGCCTTCGGCTATGCCTGGGCGCTCCTGACCGAGGACAACCACCGCTTCGACCTGTCGCACTGTCAGCCGGACCCGACCTGGGTGGTGTATGAGTCCCTGCGGGGCCTGCGGCGCGCCGCGGAGCGGAACGGCCTGACGCCGGCGGAAATCGAGGGCCTGTTCTACGACAACGCCATGCGGCTGAGGGGATTATGTCTTTTCAGTTGACAGTCACCTCTCAGGTGACTGTCAACTGAAAAACGTTCACCTGGGTATAAAAGCAGGTGACAGTCACCTTGGAGGTGACTGTCACCTGCGCTAGGAGTTGACGAGGGACTATGAGGCCGGCGTGGGTTGTGCCGGCGCCTCACCCGTCGGCGCCGGCGTCGGGGTCGGCTGAACCAGGAAATCTTTCCGCCCCTTGTTCACAAAGTCCTCGGCGGAGAACGCAGAGACCCGCACGTAGTAAGGTGACTCGGAGGAGCGGATCACGTAGCTGTTGTCCCCCTGGCGCGCCCCCACCGTGACCGTATAGGTCCGACTACTGCCGGCCTCATCCTTCGCCTCCACGGTGATGACGGCGCTGGGCTGGTCAAACCCGTACTCCGGCTTCTCCGTCTTGCCCAGCGGCTCCATCATCCACCAGGCTTCCAGCCGGCTCAGCAGTACCTTCACCGTGTTCTCATCCAGCGTCTCTCCGGCGGCCAGGCCTTCCAGGCTCCATTTGCCGGCCTCATCCTTGTGGAAGCGGAACGTTCCCTGCGCGTTCTGGATGGTGAAGGCAGTCACCTGGTCCTGAGGCACCGAGAAGTACTTGGCGTCGAGCCAGGATGTCGGGGTTGTGCTGGCATCGGAGAAGTTGATGCCGGAGACCAGGTAGACCTGATTCTGGCCGGCGCGCCGCGCGTGGGTCACG
The DNA here is from genome assembly GCA_028275445.1 of Anaerolineae bacterium. Lineage (GTDB taxonomy): Bacteria > Chloroflexota > Anaerolineae > JACIWP01 > JACIWP01 > JACIWP01. Next base: position 2,571 of record JAPWUQ010000025.1, read on the forward strand.
TTGTACGCCGGCGAAGTGCCCAGATACAGGATGTAGCTGGTGCCATCGTCGGTAGTAATGGTGATCTGACGCTCAAAGGCGTCATCCGCGACCCGCAGTCGGCGGTGGCTGGTGCTGTTCTCCGTCACCAGCCGGTTGGACTGCAGGGCGACCACCTTGTCGAGGAACTCCGTGACCCGCTTCTCCTCGCAGGGATAATCGTCCACGTCCGGCAGGACCCAGGCGCCGGCCTTCTTCTCCAGCACCACTTCCCCGCCCTCGGAATCCTTGACCGCAATCCGCACAACCTTCGATGCGTCGAGGCCTTCCAGCAGGGTGACCGCCGGCGCCGCCGCAGTGCCGCCGCGCGGCCAGAAGACCACGCCGATCACAATAAGCTGTACCACAAGCAGGACAGCCAGGAGCTGATTGGTGCGGCTGATGTTCTTCATGACTCACCCCCTTGCCCTTTGTCAGGTTGATGCAGATTCACGAGCGGCATCGGGGCCTCATGCCGCCGGCGGTTGTTCCACACCAGCCCGATCACGCCCAGACCCAGCAGGGCCACCACATAGTTCAGCCCCTCCCAGAAGGACTGCTCGCCCTGCGACAGCGGCCGCAGGAGACGGGCCTGGGTGCCGCGCGAGCGGATGCTCAACAGGTCCGCATCCTCCACCGCCCAGTCCACCGCGTTCTGCAGGAACTGGAGATTGTTCAGATAGCGGTCCTGGAACAAGGTGCGGGAGATACTCAGCACGGTATCGTCCAGGAATTCGGAACTGCCGATGACCACCAGGCGGGCCGATTCCGGCGATTTCTCCACCGTGGTCATCCCCAGCGCCTTGTCAGGTTCTTCCTCGGCGCCGGCGTTCTCCTGACCCTGCTTCGCGCCGGCCTCCAGGAAGGGATTGGGACGGTCCTTGAAGTAGCTCTCGAAACTGCCGCGGATGCTCACCGCCAGCAGGCGCGACTTCTGCTCGCCTTCCACCGGGAAGCCCAGCTCCGGATATGCCTGGGGGTTGGGCTGGACATCATTGGTGGTGCGCACCCAGGAGGCATCGGTGGAGCGCAGGAGTTCCACTACCTCACGATCCTTGTTCTTCTCGGGGTCCACCTCCAGCGGGGAGACCCACTGCAGGGTCACCGCCGGCAGGTTCGCCACGATGGGATTGTTCTTGGCCATGCCGCTGGCGCGCACATCCACGAAATAGGGATAGCGCATCTGCTGGATCTCCACCACGTTGACGCCGGAGACATTGCGCGCGACCTGGATGGGGAACGGCTCGTTCTGCGGGTCCAGCACCATGCCCTGGCCCACCGTCACGCCGTAATGGGCCAGCATATCGTACAGCGGATCGTTGACCGGCTCCATCAGGATGGCGCCGCCGAACTGCATCGGGGACAGGCGGAAGCGCCCGCCGGCCACGATGACCGCCCCACCGCGCATCAGGTACTGGTCAATGGCGTACAGCTCTTTGTCGGTGAACTGGTACGGGCCGATGATGACCAGCACGTCCACATCGCCGGGCACGCGCCCACTGCTCAGGTCCACCGTCTTCAGGTTGTACTGCTGGGAAAGCTGGCTGCGCACCAGCGACCAGGTGGAGATAGGGTTGGAATATCCGCCGAAGGCGTTGGGCACAGGCTCTTCGGAGGGATGCCAGAGGCCCACGGTCTTGAGGAAGCCGGGCGCCGCCCGCTTGATGCCGGCCTCGATCTCCGAGCGCACATCCGCCTCCGTCATACTGCCGGTCGGATACATGACCGAGACATCCTTGCCGGCCTGCATGACCAGGTGCAGGTAATAGGTCTGGTCAGAGAAGAGGCCTGCGGCGAAGGGGCGGATCCCATAGGAATTGTACAGCTCCTCCGCGGAGACGCCGGCCTGCGGGTCCCGCGGGTTCACCATGGTGAAGACGAACTTGCCGCCGGCGGTCTTCTCGATATCGCGCGCCACTTTCTCCACCAGCCCAGGGATGTCCTTCAGCTCCGCCGGCAGGGTATCAGGGGTGGCATACAGCGTCAGCCGGATGGGCTGTTCGATCTTGGCAAAGAGGGCATCCAGGCTCTGGAAGCCGTAGACCACGCGCTTGATAGCGCGGGTCAGGTCATATTCCAGGTTGCGCAGGCCGACCTCCCATTCCCCACCGCCGGCCGGCCGCATCTCGATAAGATCGTCAAAATGGAGCACCTCATACTGGTCGCCGTAGCGCACCAGGATATCGAAGTAAGAGCTGATGATGGTGTCCTCGTAGCGGCCGGCGATGCGGAAAGGCGTCGGCTTGATGCCGTATATCTGATTGGCCTCCGCCTCCAGCTCGGAGTTATTGCGTGGGTCAACTATCTCCACCTTGATCTTGCCCCCGGAGGCTATCTCATACTCTCGGAGCATATCTCGAATGGTAGGAACCAGGGGCGCGAGCAGGGGGTGCGTCCGCTCGCTGAAATAGCCGCGGATGAGGAGCGGCTCTTCCAGGCCGCGGATAAGGTCGCGCGTGACCGGGGAAAGGCTGTACTCTTTGCCGGCTGTGATGTCCGCGCGCAGTCCGTGCAGAGGAAACATCCAGGCGTTCAGCGCCAGCACGTTGGCCCCCACCAGCACGATGCGCAGGAGGGCGTTAAGGCGATGCGGCCGGCTCCGGAGCCCCTGGCTCCAGCGCTTGCTCTCCAGCGATACCACATTCGCCACCAGGAAAAAGGCGGTCAGGGAGAGATAGTAGACCAGATCGCGCAGGTCAATGACGCCGCGCTCAATGCTTTCGAAACGACTGCCGGTGCCGATAGCGCGCAGGATTTCCGCCGGCGTCTCCCCGAACAGCTTCGTCACCCCTGGCGACCCGACCAGATAGAATGCCCCACCCACCAATAGGGTCAGCAGGAGAGAAACGATCTGGTTGTCGGTGCGGGAGGAGATAAACAGCCCGATGGACACGTACGCGCCGGCCATCAGCAGGGCCGCCAGATACCCACCGATCACCGGGCCCCAATCCAGGTCGCCCAGCAGACTGACGGTAATGGGCAGGAAGATGGTCAGCGCCACCGCCAGGGCGATGAGCGCCATGGTGGCCAGGAATTTGCCCAGCACCAGCACTGCCGGCCGCACCGGCAGGGTCATCAGCACTTCCAGCGTGCCGGCGCGCTGTTCCTCGCTCCACTGCCGCATGGTCAGCGCCGCCACCAGGAAGATCATCAGCACCGGCATCCAGCGGAACAGCGGCCGCACATCGGCGATGTTGCGGGCAAAGAAGGTATCCACCCAGAAGAAGGTGAAGAGGGTGACGACGAGGAACACCCCGACGAAGATGAAGGCCATCGGAGAGCCGAAATAGGCCCGCAGTTCCTTGCGCGCTACCGCCAGGACCTGGTTCCATGCCGATTTCATGCCGCACGCACCTCCTTCGCTTTGGCTGGGATACTGCCGGCAGAGGTTGCCAGCTCATTGAAGACCGCTTCCAGGGTGCGCACATGGCGCCGCAGTTCATATACCGGCCAGTTCTGCTCCCGTGCCAGCCGGAAGACCGCCGGCCGCACATCTACCCCGTTCTCACCGCGGATGTGATATTCCACCCCATGCGGCGTGTCGAACCGCTCCACCGAACGCACGCCGGGCAGGCCCTTCAGCGCCGTCAGGGCGCCAGGCACCGCCTCCCCCAGCACCAGCACGGCCTCCGAGGTGGCCTCCAGGTCCTGCAGGCGGGCATCCGCCTTGACCTCGCCGTTCATCAGGATGATGACGCGCTGGCAGGTGGCTTCCACCTCGGAAAGGATGTGCGTGGAGAGGAGAATGGTGCTGTTCTTGGCCAGCCGGCGGATGAGCCGGCGCACTTCCAGCACCTGGGTGGGGTCCAGGCCCACCGTAGGCTCGTCCAGGATGAGCAGTTTGGGCTTGTGCAGGATGGCCTGGGCGATGCCCACGCGCTGGCGGTAGCCCTTGCTCAATTCGCCGATGGGGCGGGTCAGGTAATCCTGCAGGCCGGCCGCCAGGATGGCCTCGGTCAGCAGGGCCGGCTGTTGCTCCGCCGGGATTTGCCGCAGATCGGCCATCAGCCGCAGGTACGCCTGCACCGTCAGTTCCGGATACAGGGGGGCGTTCTCCGGCAGATAGCCGATGCGGGACTGCACCGCCAGCGGGTCGGCCACCACATCAATGCCGTCGATCCACACCTCTCCCTCGTCCGGCTGGAGATAGCCGGTGAGGATTTTCATCAGGGTGGTCTTGCCGGCGCCGTTGGGTCCCAGCAAGCCGATGACCTCGCCGGCGTCCACATGGAAGCTCACATCCTTGACCGCCTGCACCATGCCGTACGATTTACTGAGATGCTTGACATCGATCATTTCCAGCCATCCCTCCTCGATACGGGATGGTGTCCCAGGGGGATGCCGGCTGGCCGCCCCCTGGGACACCTGTGCGTACGCCGTATGAATATATTCATCCCAGGCCAGAAAGCGAAATCACCATCGTCCTTTATTCTTTCGGCCGCTCCGCCAGGGTGACGGTGACCTTCTTTTCCTTCCCATCCCGGATGATGGTCAGCGTCACCTGCTGGCCGGGCTGGGTCTTGCGCACCAGGTACGAGATGAGCTGGTCCATGCCGGTTACCGGCGTGTCGTCTATGGCGGTGATGACATCGCCGCCGGTAGTGAGCTCCTGGCCTTGCACACGGATGACGCGCTCACTGCCGCGCAGGCCGGCCTTATCCGCCGGACTGCCGGCGGCCACGTCCAGCACCAGCGCGCCCTGGCGCACCGGCAGGTCCAGGGCCTTCACGTCCTGCGGCAGGAGATCACGCCCCGTGATGCCCAGCCACGGATAGGCATACGAGCCTTTGGAGATGAGCGCCGGCACCACCTTGGCGATAATGTTGCTCGGCACCGCGAAGCCGACGCCGGAACTGCTCCCCGACTGAGAGATGATCATGGTATTCATGCCGATAACCTCGCCGCGGCTGTTCAGCAGAGGGCCGCCGGAGTTGCCCGGGTTGATGGCCGCGTCGGTCTGAATGACCTCCGGGATGGAGAAGCGGGAAAGGCCCGACTGAATCACGCGCCCCACCGCGCTGACGATACCGCGCGTCATCGTCCAGGTCTGGCCGAAGGGGTTGCCGATGGCCACAGCAAGCTGTCCCACCTTCACCTGGTCTGAATCCCCCAGGGTCACCGGCTTCAGCGCCACCTGGGTCGGGTCCACCTTGATCACGGCGATATCGCTCTGCGGGTCCGTGCCGATAACGTCCGCCTCCAAGATGGTCCCGTCCTTGAAATGCACTTCCACAATAGTGGCATCCTCGACCACGTGGTCATTGGTGACGATATGGCCCTCCGTGTCCCAGACGAAGCCCGAGCCTTCACCGCGCCGATACAGGTCATCGGCGAAGCCGGAGATGCCCGAGACCTGCTGGGTCACCCGGATGTGCACCACGGACGGGCTGACTTCCTCGTACATACGCGTCAACAGCTCTTCCTCTTCGAGGATGCCAGCCGGCGGAGCACCGGACTGCACCGCCGGCGCGGTGGTCGCCGCCTTCTGCGGCGCGGACGTTGGCGTCGGCGTCGAAGCGATCTCCGTCACCGCCGTGATAGCCGGGCTGACGAGGGTGCGCACGGCCCCTGCCCAACTACAGCCGGCCAGCAAGCTCAGGATCAACACGATCCCCACCAGTACCCATACACGCCGTTGTATGCTTCTCATGGGAAACCCTCCTCGTATTTTTCTGACACTTTCCTGCACTCTTCGGCAGACCTTCCCAGGACTGCCTCTGGTATCATATCCCCAGTGGGTTAATGCAAGATTAAATCGAGCGGCGAACTGCGCCTTGCCGGCGGCTTCACCTCTTGACACACCCTACAGTTTAGGGTATCATCTGGCCCGGAGGGACACCCAGTATGCCGGCACAGGAAGCGGAATACTCGATCCTGCTCGTTCTCGAGGACCCCACGCAGGCCTCCATCTATGCCCAGGCCCTGCAGAGGCAGGGCTATCGGGTCTGGACGGCCTATGACGGCGAGGAAGGTCTGGCAAAGCTTCGAACATTGAAGCCCTTCCTGGCCGTGTTGGACGCACTGCTCCCCAAGCGGGATGGCTTCGTCATCTGCGAGCATGTCAAAGCCGACCCCGCGCTGGCCGGCATCCCGATCATCCTCCTCTCCCCCTTCGACGTCGAGGCGGTCAAGCCGCTCCGGGAGAATGGTCTTGGGCTGGCAGATGCCTTCCTTTCCGCAGACCTGGTTCTGCAGAAACCCGTGCCGGTGGAACGGCTCCTCGAGTTTGTGGAGCGGATCCGCGAGGGCCGGCCGGCTGTCCCACCCCTGACCGCCGAAGAACCGAAGCAGACCGTGCTCCTGATTGACGACGATCGGCTGAACATCAAACTGCTGGAAGTGACCCTGACGGACGCCGGCTTCCGCGTGATGACCGCGCTCACCGGCAAAGAGGGCCTTCGGCTTTTCGAACAGGAACAGCCCGACCTGGTGATGCTAGATATACTGATGTCCGACCTGCACGGCCTTTCTGTGCTCACCAGCCTGAAACGACGCGCGCCGGCCCTGCCGGTAATTATCATGACCGCCCATGGCTCGGAGGAAATGGCGGTCGAGGCCATGAAGCTGGGGGCCTCGGATTACCTGGTCAAGCCTCTGCACTACCAGCGCGTTGCCGCCGTCGTGCGAGAACATATTGAGAAGAGCAGACTGCGCGCCACCGAAGAGCGCCTGACCCATCAACTGCGGGAAAGCTCTCTGCAGTTGATGCGCCGCGTGGCGGAACTGGAGCTGGCGCGCCGCAAGCTGGAGCAGGCGCACGCCGAATTGGAGGAAGCCGGCCGGCTCAAAACCGAATTCATCTCCATGGTCTCCCACGAGCTCCGCACCCCCCTGACCAATATCCAGGGATATGTGGAACTGCTCCTCGATGAAGCCGACGGGCCGATCAACGATACCCAGCGCGAATATCTGGAAATCGTCTTGGACAACTGCAAGCGCCTGATTGCCATTGCCAATGACCTGCTGGACATCTCCCGCATCGAGGCCGGCAACCTACGGCTCAATAAAACCCGCCTGCGCCTGCAGGAGCTGGTGGATGAGGCGGTGCGCTCCTTGCATCCCCAGTTCCAGGCCAAGAACCTCCAGCTTACGTTAGACCTGGCCCCACAGCCTCTCTGGATATGGGCGGACCGGGAGCGCATGATCCAGGTGCTCAACAACCTGCTCTCCAACGCCTGCAAATACACGCCGGCCGGCGGCAGTGTCACCGTGCGCGCCTTCCCCGACAACGGACGGGCGCTGGTAGAGGTGAGCGACACGGGCATCGGCATCCCGGAACAGGACCTGGAACGCATCTTCGAAAAGTTTTACCGGGCGGAGAACTCCCGTCAGGAGGCGACATACGGCACCGGGCTGGGGCTTCCCATCGCCAAATCGCTGGTCGAACTGCACGATGGGAGCATCTCCGTGACCAGCAAACTGGGCAAGGGTTCTACGTTCACGGTGCAGTTGCCCCTGCTGGAGGGGTAACGGCCGGCGAATGGGGATTGGGAGCGCGTCCCTGTTCGCAAAGATTGACAATCCTATCCTTCCCGGATATGATGCATATTCTGCTAGCCCTGACAGGGGGGACAACGATGTGCGGCATGCCGGCTGTCAAGGTCTTGGTCGTGGACGATGAGCAAGATACCCGCAAGCTGGTTCGCCTGACCCTGGAACGGCGGGGCTGGACCGTCAAAGAAGCCGCCGGCGGGGAAGAGGCACTGCAACTGCTGGGACAGGAGCACTTTGACCTGGTGCTTCTGGACATCATGATGCCGCGGGTGAGCGGCTACGATGTGCTCCAGCGCATGCGTTCGGATGAACGCCACAACACCAAAGTGGTATTCCTGACCGCCAAAGGCCGCTCCGACGAGGTGGACTACGGCCTGGAACTGGGAGCCGATGGCTACATCGTCAAACCCTTCTCCACCCGCGAACTGTTCGATTACTTGAGCGGCATCATGGCGGCGTAATCGCAAAACCATGCGTTTGCTATCCTGCCCGGCCGGCAGACGACTTCAGCACGTAGAGCCAGTACAGAAAGGATACTTCTGTGGGAACGCGCGCTCCGACGATCCTGATCGCCGACGACGACAAAGACCTGGTACATCTGATGGCTTCCGCGCTGACCAGAGCCGGCTACGAGGTGCTCACCTGCTTCGATGGACAGGAAGCCCTGCAGGTGATCCAGGAGAGGGCCAGCCACATTGATCTCGTCATCCTCGATGTGCTGATGCCCAAGCTGGACGGCGTCGAGGTCGCACGGCACATGAAGAACGATCCGTCTACCAGCCATATCCCCATCCTGTTATGCACCGGCCAGGGCGAGGAGACCATCGTCAAGGGGCTGGATGTGGGCGGGGTGGACTACATCACCAAGCCGTTCAGCATGCGCCAACTGCTGGTGCGGGTAGGAGTGTTGGTACAGCGGTTCGTGCGGGCAGATCGGTAGCGCGAGAAAGACGCCGGCCCCGGCGCAGTACGCACCTCCGCCGGCCAACCATATCCCTGGGTAATAGGCATGAGCTATCTGGTCGTCATCCCAACCTACAACGAGCGAGACAACATCCTCCAGTTAGTCCCCAGGATACTCGCGCAGGGGGACGCTTTTCACATCCTTATCGTGGACGACAATTCCCCCGACGGCACCGGCGAGCTGGCCGAAGAGCTGGCCCGCCAGGAGCCGCGCGTGCATGTCCTGCATCGGCCAGGGAAACTGGGGCTGGGGACAGCGTACGTCGCCGGCTTCCGCTGGGGCCTGGATTTCGGGGCGGAACTCATCTTCGAGATGGACGCCGACTTCTCCCATGACCCGGCCATGCTTCCCGTATTCGTCGAGGAAATTGGCGACTGCGACCTCGTGCTGGGTTCCCGCTACGTGCCCGGCGGGGGTGTGCGCAACTGGCCCCTCCCCCGCCGGCTGATGAGCCAGGGCGGAAGCCTGTACGCCAGAACTATCCTGGGCGTCCCCATCCGGGATTTGACCGGCGGCTTCAAGTGCTTCCGCCGGCAGGTGCTGGAATCCCTGCCGCTGGACGAGGTGCAGACCACCGGCTACGCCTTCCAGATCGAGATGACCTATCGGACCCTGCTGGCCGGCTTTCGTGTCAAGGAAATCCCCATCATCTTCGTGGACCGGGTGCAGGGCACATCGAAAATGTCGCGCCGGGTGTTCCTGGAGGCGGTGATCGCCGTTTGGCGCCTGCGCTTCTCCCTCCCGCGCGCGCATCAGCCGTTCGCGGTCCTGCCGCCGGCGGCCCCCAGCCGCTATCTTCTGGAAGGGGTGAATGCCGGCCGGCCAGGCATGTCGTAACCAGCGTTTGTACAAAGGGCGGTGCTATGGCAAAGGAACGCATCCTGGTCGCCGACGACCATAAAGAGAACGTGCAGTTCATCATTGACGCCGTCCTCACACCCCACGGCTTCCGCCCCATCGTCGCCTACGACGGCCAGGAGGCCCTGCGCAAAGCCGTTGAAGAGAAGCCGGACCTCATCCTGCTTGACCTGCAGATGCCCAAAATGGACGGCCTTACCGTGCTGGAGCGCCTGCAGGAGCAGGGCATGCGCGTGCCGGTGGTGCTGATGACCTTTCACGGCTCCGAGGAAATCGCCGTGCGCGGCTTCCGGCTGGGCGCCCGCGATTACGTGATCAAGCCCTTCACCGCCCAGGAAATGCTGACCGCGATCGAAGGCGCCCTGCTGGAAAGCCGGCTGCGCGCCGAGCGGGATGCATTGATGGCCCGCCTGATGCAGGCCAACCAGCAGTTGGAGCGCCGGCTCCGCGAGATGCGCACCCTCTACGCCGTCGGCCAATCCGTGCTCTCGGTGCTCGATACCGATGTGCTCCTGCGCAGGATCACCGATGCAGTGATCTACCTGCTCCCCGTTCAGGCGGTCTATGTCCTGCTCCCCCAGGCCGGCGGCCTGCAGATCGTTGCGGAAGGCTACCGCGATCGCTCCGAGTCCGCTTTGTGGAAACTGCCGGCGGCCTGCATTCAGCGCGCGCAGGAGACACTGCATGCCGGCAAGCCAGCCGTGACCAGCGAGGGGGACGCCGGCCCCACATACGCCTACATCCCCCTGGTCCTGCGCGATGCCGCACTGGGCGTACTGATCGCGCTGTGGCCGGCGGGAGTCAGCCGGCCGGACGAACATCACCTGCAGTTGTTATCCATGCTGGCCGGCTATGCCGCCATCGCCCTGCATTACGTCCAGGACTTCGAGAACCTCCAGGCGGAGGAGGAGCGCGAGAAAGAGCGCATCCGCCAGTACTTCCAGATGTACGTCCCTCCGTCGGTGGTGGAACGCATCCTGTCTGACCCGGAGGCCGTCCAGCTTGGCGGCGTGCGGCGCGAGGTCAGCGTGCTGTTCGCCGATCTGCAGGGGTTCACCGCATTGAGCGAACGGCTGGCCCCCGAAGAACTCATCAACGTGCTCAACCAATACCTGTCCGTCATGGCGCGCACCGTAATGGCGTTCGAGGGCACCGTGGACAAATTCTTGGGGGACGGCATCATGGCAATTTTCGGCGCGCCGCTCCCACAGGCGGACCATGCCCAGCGGGCCGCCCAGGCGGCGCTGGGACTGCGCAGTGCCGTGGCGCGCCTGCACGAGCGCCTGCCGGCACCCTTGCGTCTGGAAATCCATATCGGCATCGGCACGGGCGAGGTCGTGGTCGGCAACGTCGGGACCGAACAGGCGCGCAATTACACCGCCATCGGCGATGCGGTGAACGTCGCCCGCCGGCTCCAGGAGATGGCGCGCCCGAACCAGATTCTCCTCAGCGAACAAACCCTGCATTATATCTATGACCGGGCAGAGGTACGCGCGCTCGGCCCGATATCCCTGGCCGGCCGCCGGCAGGAACTGCGCGTCTTCGAACTGCTGGACCTGCGCGATGCATAACTTCCCACAAGAGGATGAGACATGAACCTTGAAGGAATAACTGAAGCGGAATCGCCCGTGCAGTGGTTGGGCCGGCTGTTTCAGCGCACCCGCCAGAACCATGCGGTGGAACATGCCACCGTCCACATCCTGGCCCAACGCTATCCTGGCCTGGAGGTGATGGGGCGGAGCACGCCGGCGGGCTTTTATATCTACGGCGCCGTGCCCACCGAGGCGCTGGTATCCGCGGTCACCGAAGCACTGGCGCGTCTGCGCGCCGGCGAATCCCATCTGGCGGTGCACCCGCGCTGCGGCACCAACCTGGCTGTCAGCTCCCTCGTCGGGGGCCTGGTGGTCTCATTGTTCCTGCGCCGGCGGCGCGCCCCATGGTGGGAGGAATTCCCCCAGCTCCTGCTGGCGCTCAGTACCGCCCTCTTCCTCTCCCAGCCGCTGGCCTATACCGTGCAGAAACATATCACCACGGACGCCCATATCGGGGACCTGCAGATCCGTCGCGTGGAGCGCCGCCTGCTCGGGGGGAGAATGCCGGTACATTACATCGAGCTGGGCGCGGGGGAAGCATGATTTATCTGATCTTCGGCAGGGATGAGTTCTCCTGCGAGGAAGCCTTGCACAAGCTCCTGCAGGAGCATGCGGCCGGCATCCCGGGGGCCGAGTGGAACCGCACCCTCCTGGAAGGCGGCCGGCTGAGCCTGTCGGAACTGCGGCACCACTGCGACTCCCTGCCTTTCCTGGGAGAACGCCGGCTGGTCATCGTGCGCGGACTGCTCACCCGCCTGTCAGGCGGCGCCGCGCCCGCCGGCGAAGAGGAGGCGCAGGAAGCCCCTCAAGAGGGGCCGGCCGTTTTCGCCCGCGCACTGCTGGAATACCTGGAGGCACTCCCCCCTACCACCGACCTGGTTCTCTATGACCCGGGGCTGGAAGGAAAGGCTGTCCGCACCCGCGTCCTGGAATGGGCCAAAAAGCATTCGGAGATATGCAGGGTCTGGGAGTTCACCCCGAAGCGGGGCAAAGAACTGCTGGATTGGATGGCTCAGCGCGCCGGCATGCACGGCGTCAGGCTGGATGCCGGCGCACAAAGCGCGCTGGCCAGTGCCGTCGGCGAAGATCTGCGCACCCTGGACCAGGAGATCACCAAGCTGGCGCTGTATGCAGGACCGGGCGGGACCATCACCGCCGAGCATGTACGTCTGCTGACCCCCCACACCCGCGAGAGCAGTATCTTTGTCATTGTGGATGCCATCAGCGAGCGGCGCTGGCAAACAGCGATCGCCGAAATGCGCAAGCTGATGGAAGAGGGCGCCCATCCGCAGTACATTTTCCACATGATATACCGCCAGTTCAGCCTGATCGCCCAGGCCAAGGGGCTAGAGGGGGAGCGCCTCTCGCCGGCGGCCCTGGCGAAAAAGCTGGGCGTGCACCAGTTCACCGCCGAGAAGGTGCAGAAGCAGGCCCTGCGTTACCGCAAAGAGGAACTGCAGTCCATCTATGACCGCCTGCTGGAAGCGGACCAGGCGATGAAAACGGGTCAGATGGAGCCGGCGGTCGCGCTGGAATGGCTCATCGTGCGGCTGACCAAAACCCCGCAGAAGATATAAAGGGCCGGAGCGGGCGCTCGGCCCGCTCCGGAAGAATGGGGGGCAGTTATTGGGGATTTTCCTCCAGACCGATCCAGAAGTGATGGGGAAGGATGTTCCCCATGGGAATGACCCGCACGGCAAACCCATTCACCTGGACGACTTCAGCGGGTGTGCCGGCCAGGGTGTCCGGATGCACGTAACAGCAGTTGGGCGGCTGGCCGAATTTCTGCCGGTAGCGCACCGCGGCCAGCCGAACCTTTTCCTGTAAAGGCGCATCCGAGCGATTATCGAACCACAGCAAACCGACCCGCATACCCGGACCTCCTCTGCGGTACATCCTCCCACTGCGAACGAGGCTCGAACGCCGGCGCGCTGACCACCTGCCAGAGGTTATGCAGGAGATCATGCCGCAGGACGAACAGGCCGGCAGAGCACAGCAAGCGGTAATAGCGGTACTGCCGCCGGCGGGGCCAGCCGCGGCATTCCTCCCAGATGCCCTGGACATGGAGCACTTGATGCACCTGTCCACGCCACCGAAAGCGGTGAGGAAAATACCCCAGCCTCCAGTCCAGCAACTGCACCTGTTGGGCATGCGGTGAAGCCATTGCGCGCCTCTCCATCAAAAATACCGCCGCTGACCGGAGATGTCCTCCGGCTCGCCCAGGATCTCGAACTGGCGGGCGCCGCTGGAGCCGGCCGGCGGCAAATACGCCATGCTCGACGCGTTCGGATAATACAGGCCGGGATTGGCCACAGGCGGATTGACAATCATGATATTGGGCACCTGCGGCATGCTGGGCGCCGACGACTGATCCCCTGCGTCATCGCGCCGGACCAGCAAGAGCATCAGCAGGCTGGTGGGAATGCTGGCGGCCACGCCGCACACCATCCCCACCACCACCGCCATCGCCTCACTGCTCATGCGCTTCGCCACCGTGATACAGAGCGCCAGGATAAACACCCCTACCAGCGCGATCACCACCTTTTTCATCTCATCCCTCCACTATTCATCGGAATTACGTCATTGGCATCGGGGATGGCCGGCACATCCAGGATGGCGCGCCCGGCATACCGGCTTCTGAGCCACTGTACCAGATGATGGATCGCCGGCTCCGGGATGTGCGCCGCCTGAAACCGGATGATCTGCCCCTGCAGGACCGCCAGCATGTCCCCGCGCCCCATCAGCCGTTCGGCATTGGTGCCGCCCACGCCGGCGGCCAGATAGGCATCCGCCGGGTTCACCACCCGCCCAACAATGCGCATCGGGAAGTTACTGCGGAGCAGTGAACTGATGACCTCGGCGGAGGGCTTTTGGGTGGCGGCAATGACATGCACGCCGGCGCCCCTGCCCCTCTGAACAAGCCGCGTCAGGCTCTTTTCCACCTCCTCTCCCCCCTGCATCAGCAGGTCCGCCAGCTCATCCACCACCACGACGATCAGCGGGCGGTCAATCCCCAGCCGGTCGCGGCGCTCCATCTCTATCACGATATCCGTGATCACGGCGACGGCATCGGGGATGGTGCTGGCCGGCGGATACAGCAGATGGGGAAGCCCCTCAAAGACCCGCAGACCGCGCCCTTTCGGGTCCACAAGCACGATCTGACAATCGCTCTGGCGGTGAAGGTAGGCCATGCTGGCCACGATCGAGCGCAGCAGTTCCGTTTTGCCCGAGCCGGTGGTCCCGCTCACAAGGATATGCACCACATCGGGACTGCTCAGCCGCACCATCAGGGTCTTACCGCCCTTTTCGACGCCCAGGACAGCGGTGCCGGGGACGGCCGGCCGGGCCTGCCGGCACAGCTCCAGCAAGGAAACCTGCCTCCCATCCTCGCGCGGGATCTCCACTTTCAGCGTCCCTTCCTCCCGATATATCCGGCAGTACGAGACCCCCAGGGCCATGGCGATCTCCTCGGAAAGCTGGGTGATCTTCCGCAGGCGTGTGCCCATCAATGGTGTGAGGTTAAAGGTGATGACGCGCGGGGAAATGACCCCGCCCCATACCCGGCCGGCGGCCTGGTGCGCGGCCAACACCATCTCGATGCGGTCTGCCTGGAGTTCCAGCATGCGCCGCTGGACCGAACCTGCCATGGGGTTCCCTCCGAATAGAACAAACGTTCTATCACAGAGTATATCGCCGGATACCCTCTGCGTCAAGGGGTTTCTTTTCCCAAATGTTGGGATGAGACGCTTGGGATATCGGGCGCCGCCGGCCCGCTCACCCCTCCTTCGCCCGATTTTGCGGTTATCCCCCTCCATGGTATATTGTGTCTTGCATCTTCCCTGGCTCGTGTTCGTTCGCCCAAATGGGGAGCAGTGGCAAATGAAAGTCGCGACGTACAACGCCAATTCCATCCGGGCCCGCCTGCCCATCATCCTGGCGTGGCTGGCCAAGGAACAGCCCGATCTGCTCTGCATCCAGGAGACCAAGGTCCAGGATTCGGAGTTTCCCGCCGATGAGATCCGGGCCGCCGGCTACCACGTGGTCTTTCGCGGCCAGAAGGCCTACGCCGGCGTGGCCGTCATCAGCCGCGAGCCTCTGCAGGACGTGGTGTTCGGCTTCGACGACGGCGGCGAACCGGATGAGGCCCGCCTCATCCGCGCCCGGTACGACGGCATCTTTGTCGTCAACACGTATGTGCCACAGGGACAGTCGGTGGATTCCCCGCAGTTCCAGTACAAGCTGGAATGGCTGGAGCGACTGCGCCGGCTCTTCGAGCGGCACTACTCGCCGGCGGACCCCATCCTCTGGATGGGCGATTTCAACGTCGCCCCCGAACCCATTGACGTGCACAACCCGGAGGGGCTGAAAAACCACGTGGACTTTCACCCACTGGCCCGCCAGGCGCTGGAGCGCGTCCGGGAATGGGGCTGGGTGGACCTGCTCCGCAAGTTCCATCCCGATGAGCGCATCTACACCTTCTGGGACTACCGCGTGCGCGGCGCCATCGAGCGCGGATTGGGTTGGCGGGTAGATCACATCTGGGCCACGCGGCCTTTGGCGGAGAAGTGCACCCGCTGTTGGGTGGACATGGAGCCGCGCCTGGCCGACAAGCCTTCCGACCACACCGTTCTGGCGGCGGAATTCGCCTTGTGAATGATCCTGACTATCATTGACCCTGCACCGCACTACAGGAGGCAGTTATGACCAAGAAATCAGTGGTGGCAGTACTGCGCACCAAACCGGAGACTGTGCTGGATGACTACCGCCGGCTCTGTGAGCTGGCCGGCATGCGCCAGGCGCTGGACCCCTCCGCGACCACCATCCTCAAGGACAACATTAGCTGGCACTTGCTCTATCCCGGCGCCAACACCACCCCCTGGCAGTTGGAGGGCACCATCCTGGCGCTCAAAGACGCCGGCTTCCACGATATCGTGGACGTCCACAACAAAACAGTAGTCACCATCGCGGACCTAGGGGATCGCTACAACAAATTCGGCCCGGTGCTGGCCAAATACGGCATCCCGAAGAAGTACAATTTCAAGCCCGAGGACATGACTTGGGTCGAATACAAGCCCAAAGCGAAAATGGCGGTCCTGGACAAGATATACCGCCACGGCATTTACATCCCCGATTACTTTATCGGCAAAAACATCGTGCACCTGCCCACGGTGAAGACCCACAGCTACACCGTCACCACCGGAGCCATGAAGAACGCCTTTGGCGGCCTGCTGAACGTCAACCGCCACTACACCCACACCTGGATCCACGACACACTGGTGGACCTGCTGGCCATCCAGAAGGAGATTCATACCGGCATCTTCTGCACCATGGACGGCACCACCGCCGGCAGTGGCCCTGGCCCACGCACCCTCGTCCCGCACCAGAAGGACGTCATCCTGGCGTCGGCGGACCAGGTGGCCATCGACGCGGTGGCCGCCATGATGATGGGCTTCGACCCCATGAAGATCCCATACATCGCCCATGCCACGGAGCGCGGGCTGGGCAACGGCAACCCGCGCGATATCGAGATCGTCGGCATGCCCGAGGTGGCCAACGAGCGCTGGAACTTCTCCGTCGGCGTCAACCTGGGCACGGGTGTGGGCATGCTGTTATGGCGCTCCCCACTGAAGGTCTTCCAGAAGCTCTTTTTCCAGACGCCCCTGGTGAACATCTTTATCTTCGCCAGCGAGTACTATCACGACCATTACTGGTACCCGCGCAAGGGGCGCCCGATCGTGGAGAAGTGGCTGAACGAAAGCCCGTGGGGACGTCTCTTCCAGAGCTATCCCGATGAATAACGCCGGCCCTGCGCCGGCCCCTTCGGCACGGTGAAATTGAGCGGGAAATGAGGACATTGATCCGCAAGCGCCGGCTGTTGGCCGCGATGGCGCTGGCACTGCTGGTGGGCATACTCTATTTTCCGACCCTGCGCTGGTTGGCGCACGAGTGGTGGAGCAACGATTATTACACCCACGGGCCGCTGGTGCTGATCATCGCCGGCGTGCTCATCTGGCGCCGGCGGCGCGCCTTCTGGTACCGGGCGCCGGACAACCGCGGGCTGTGGGGTATGGGGATCGGGCTGGCAGGGCACCTCATCGGCAGTGCCTGGCGCGCGCCCTACATATCCGCCCTATCCCTGCCCCTGCTCGTGGCCGGCCTGATCACCTTCTTCTTGGGGATGCCGGCACTGCGCATGCTGGCCTTCCCCCTGGCCTTCACCTGGTTCGCTGTGCCCCTGCCCTTCGTGGAACAGGCCAGCGTGCCCCTGCAGACGCTCACCGCCTCCGCATCCACTGCCCTGGCACAGTGGTGGGGCATCCCTGCCCAGGTGCAGGGCGCGCAAATTACCCTGCCTTCCTGCTCTCTCCAGGTGGGCGCGCCCTGCAGTGGACTGCGCTCCATCGTGGCTCTGCTGACCCTGGATGTGCTGTTCGTCTACCTGGTGGACGGGCCGGCATGGGCGCGCTGGGTACTGCTGGCTATGGCCGTGCCGGTGGCGCTGGCGGCCAACATCGTGCGCATCGCCCTTCTGCTGGTGGTCGCCCATCTCTGGGGGGCAGAAGCCGGCCTGCGCTACTTCCATGATTATTCCAGCCCTGTGCTGTTCGTGGTGGCAGTACTTCTGCTGATGGGGGTGAGCTGGGCGGCGCAATGTCGCGGGATACGCTCCGATATCTGAGCATCGCCGGCCTGCTGGGGTTGGCTATTCTGGCCAGCGCTGTCCTTATGGCGCGCCGGCCGGCGAACATCTTCCTCTCCTCTGCCCATACCTTCGTGACCGACATTGACAACTGGCGGCAGACCAACCAACAGCGCATCGTGGAAACGCCCTATGACTTTCGCCTGGGCCCCAACCTGGCCGACCTGCCCCTGGAGATCGGGGGGTGGAAAGGGCAGGACATCCCCCAGACCAATTTGGAGGTCTTCATCCTGCTGGAGCCCGAACAGTACATCTTCCGCCGCTACGAGGACGGCGCCGGCCGCATCCTCTGGCTCAGCCTCATCGGGAGCCGCAAGTCCAAAAGCTTTCATCCCCCACAAATTTGCTACAGCACCGACGGCTGGCAGACAACCCTGAACGCCGTCCCCGTTCCCCTGCGCGAGGGCGATATCTACACCCTGTATCTGGACGCGAACAAGGCCACCCAACGCCATTTCGTCTGGTATTTCTACATCTGGTCCGACGAAGGGCGCGATCCGGCCGCCGGCCTGGTGCTCTTCAAGGTCACGGTGCCGGCCGCCGCAGAGGGTACCTCCCCGCAGGAAGCCCTGGATATCGCGCAGAGCTTCATCTCCTCAATTTTCACCCGCGCCTCCCGCCCGACGAAATAAAAACTCCCGTCAGGGTTGCCCCTGACGGGAGGACATGGATATGTCGGCATCATCTGCGCCGGCGGCGAGCCAGGCGTACGTAGCTCGCCAGTCCCGCCAACCCGCCGGCCATCAGCATCCAGGTGCCGGCCTCCGGAATTTCCTCAGGCGGCACAGGCGTCGCAGTCGGCGTCGGGGTACGGGTCGGTATGCGCGTCGGTGTGGCGGTTGCCGGCCGTGTCGGGGTGTCCGTAGGCACAGGCGTCCTTGTCGGCGTAAAGGTGCGGGTGGGTGTCGGGGCCGTTGCCGTCGGCGTCGCGGTCGGCACCGGCGTCCTCGTGGGCGTCATCGTCGGAGTGGCAGTGGCCGGCGGCGTGCCTGTGACAGTCGGCGTGTTGGTGAAGGTCGGCGCCGGCGTGAAGGTAGCCGTAGGCGTTTCCGTCGGAGTGGCGGTAGCAGTTTCCGTAGGAACGGGCGTATCGGTCGCCGTTGGAGGTGGGGTGGCAGTGTCGGTCGGCGTCGGAGTGGCGGTGGCCGGCGGCGTTTCCGTCGGTGTCGAGGTGGCCGGCGGCGTCTCGGTAGCCTGCGGCAGGCAGGGGATGACGTTCAGCCACTGGCAGGCGGGATCATTTTCCGCCACCTCGATCGCATCCAGGCGGGAGCCGTCCTCGCGGGTGCGGAAGACGATGGTATGGGTGCCGGCGCCCCAGGTCAGCACCAGCGGCTGGCCGGTCAGAGCGTTGGAAACCTTGACCCAGGTCCAGCCGGCCTGCGGCAGGTCCCACTGTATCTCCGGCGCTCCATCCACTGAGACGAAGAAGGAGTTGCTGGCGGTATCCGGGCCCCAGGCGCGCGCCCAGATGACGTACTGGCCGGCCTGCGGCACCGTCACCGTGAAGGAAACCCGGCCGTTCGCGCCATAGCCCTTGGGGGTATACACGTAATCGCATTCCGATGCCTCGGGATGGTCGCCGATGGTCATGGGTGCGACCAGGCTCCCCTGCTCCGCCTCCAGATGTGTCACCCAGCAGGATGGGGTGGGAGTAGGCGTTGGCGTCGAGGTCGGCGGGAAGACTACCGTGTTGGTGGGTGTGGGGGTAGGCCCCTCGTAAATATCGAAGAAATACACACAACCGGTCGTTTTTTCCTGGCTGTACGTGCGCACCTCGTCCGGGCTGATAATCTCCCAGGCGGGGTCCGGCACCTCAGCGCGGACCGAGACATAGCCGGAGAGGTTGGTTTCCACGATGGCGTAGCCGGCCGCCGGCTCGCCCAGGTAGGCCAGTTCGAAGTGTCCCGACTCATCGGTCAGGGTGCTGTCCGCCGGCTGCCAGGTGCCGTTCTTGAGCGCATAGAGGGTGACCGTGGTGCCGGGGATGCCCACCGGGTTGGGCAGGTCCAGCTCCACGTAGCCGGCGAAGAAGAGCGGCATGACCGATGGGGTGGGGCTGGGGGTCGGTTCCACATAGTCATCCCAGAAGTTGTTGCCGGGATATGTGCCGCCGGCGGCCGGCTGATGGCGGATCCAGTTGGCATTGACCACCACACCGCCGCTGGCCGAGGCCGCCCCCACCGAGGTATAGCCCGGGCGGTCAATCTCGATGATGTGGTAATAGGGATAGCCCAGGTTGCTGACCAGCGTGTACGCGCCGCCGGTGCCCGTGCTGGTGCTGGCCAGCAGGGT
>JAPWUQ010000026.1 GCA_028275445.1 Anaerolineae bacterium
AAAGGGTATCCCCGCTGGAGGTGTACTGCACCTTCAGGTTGCTGTTCTCGAAATTGGAGGTGGAGTTCCAGCGGTCAATGTAGGTATCGGTACAGCCGGCGTAGCCGTTCAGGCCGTTCTGCAGGATAAGGGTATAGGTGGTCGTCAGGGGCTGGGCGCCTGCGCCGGGGCTGACCGCCGGCAGAAGGGCGATAAGGATGGCGAGAATGCCGGCGAGGGACAGCCATTTCCGAGTCCATGCTGCACGGTCCATGGGACCCTCCTTTTGCTAAGGCGGTCATGTTCCCTGGGGGTAGGCGGGTGCGAGATGACGTAAGGGATATGGCCGTATGCCTGGATGCACACAGCGTAGCACAAATGGGGGGAAAGCGCAATCTGCCTGGCCGGCGTATGTATTGACAAAAAGTGTTCGTCAGGTATAATTCCTGCCAATGTCTTTTTCCCCTGACATATCGTTGCTGGGAGTGTGGCAGTATGCCGGCCGACCGTCTCACCGTGTTCTGGATCGCCATCGCCATCACGCTGGTGCTTTTCCTGGCGCTAGTGGGCTTGAAGGTGGACCTCTGGTCCCAGGGATATCTGCGGGATGCCAACGGCCGGCTCGTCCCCAGACGGCGCGCCGGGGCCGCACTGATGATGGCCCTGCGTTACGTCTTCAGCGCCCGCTTCGGACGGGTCATCTGGGTCTTCCTGGTGGATGGACTGCTCCACCGCCGGCTGTGGCAGGAGGACCGCTTCCGCTGGCTGACGCATTTCCTCATGCTCTTCGGGTTTTTCTCCCTCTTCGCCCTGAGCATTATCACCGGCTTCTTCGAGGAAATCCTGCACCTAGGCTTCGGGTTGGATACGCCGCTGGTGCGCTTCGTGACGAATAAGGACACGCCCCTGATGGCCCTGCTGAACGAGAGCCTGGGGTTGATGATCCTCGCCGGCGTCCTCCTGGCGGTCTTCCGGCGCTTTATCCTGCGGCCGGCACAGCTTCGCACTGCCTCGACCGATGTGACCACTATGGTCCTGCTGGGCATTATCCTGCTGACCGGCTATCCCATTGAAGCGTTCCGGCTGATCATGGATGGTACACCGCCGGCGCTGGCCTGGTACTCCTTCATCAGCTATCCGCTGTCCCTGACCATCCAACCCCTGGCGCTGGACTGGCCGCTCTGGCATTACTGGACATTCATGGTCCATATCGCCGCCTGCATCGTGCTGGCGCTGACGATGCCCTTCAGCAAGTTCTTCCACACACTGGTCAGCCCCATCATCGCCACTGTGAACGTCCTGACAGGGCGCGAGGAGGTGCAGGCATGAGCGCCGGCCGCTCCCTCAATTTCGCGCACTTCTCCTTCAAACAGCTCATGGAGCTGGATGCCTGCACGCGCTGCGGCGAGTGCATCATCTGGTGTCCAACCTATGCCGAAAAGAAGGACGAGGCCATCACGCCGCTGAAGAAGATCGAGCAGGTGCGGCGGTTCGCGCACCGGCAGTACGATCTGTGGGCGCGCCTGTTCGGGCCAAGGGCGGTCGCCGGCGCGGAGATTGCTGAGCATTCCCGCGGCACCTACGACTGCACCTTATGCGGCCGCTGTCATGTGGTCTGCCCGGTGCACATTGATACGCGGCCGCTCTGGCTGGCCATGCGAGAGCAACTGGTGGAGGCCGGCGTCTTCCCCGAGATTTTCGCGCAGGTGCGGGAGCGCATCGCCGCCGAGCACAATAACCTGGGGGAGCCTAATTCGAACCGGCTGGCCTGGGCGGGCAATTTAAATGAACCCCCGCCGGCGGCAGGCCCAGGAAAGCCGGCGGAACTGGTGTACTTCGTCGGGTGCGTCTCCTCGCTCTATCCGATGGCCTATTCCATCCCCCAGAGCCTGAGCCAGATCCTGCGCCGGGCCGGCATCCCCTTCGCGGTGCTGGGCCCCGAGGAGTGGTGCTGTGGGTTCCCGCTCATCATCGCCGGCATGTCGCGCCAGGCGGAGGAACTGGCGCGGCACAACGTGGCGGCGGTGCGGGCGGCCGGCACCAAACGCCTGGTCACCACCTGTCCCTCGTGCTACCATACATGGAAGGATACCTATCCTGCCATCCTGGGCGAGCCGCTGGGGTTCCAGGTCATCCATGCGGTGGAACTGCTGGACGAACTGCTGGAAGAGCAGGTGCTGGAGCTGGGCCCGTACGAGAAACGCGTGACCTATCATGACCCCTGCGACCTGGGGCGCACCAGTGGGATTTACGAGGCGCCTCGCCGTGTCCTGCGTTCCATCCCCGGCCTGATCTTCCGGGAGATGGAGCATCATCATGAGCGTGCCCTCTGCTGCGGCGGGGGCGGTGACGTGGAGATGGCGGACCCGGAGCTGGTGGGGATGGTGGCGCGCCGCCGGCTGGCCCAGGCGCAGGCCGTGGAGGCGGAGATTATCGTCTCTGCCTGTCAGCAGTGCAAGCGCACTCTGGCCGGCGCGGCCCGCAAGGAGCGTCTGCGCATTCGCGCGCTCGATATCACCGAAATCATATGGGAGGCGATGCAAAATGAAGGTCTATAGGCTCGGCCACGTGCCCTGGGAGGATTCCCAACTGCTGTATCACGCCATGGCGCGGCTGGGACATGAGGCGCTGAACCTGCTCTCGCCGGCCAGCCCGTACGTCTGCGTCGGGTACCATCAGGACGCCCGGCAGGAGATCGACGTGGAATACTGCCGGCAGAAGGGCATTCCCATCTTCCGGCGCGAGGTGGGGGGAGGCGCCGTCTTCCTGGACGGCCATCAGTTGTTCTATCAGCTTATCCTGCGGCGCGATCACCCGCTGGCCGGCCTGGATAAGGAGTCCTTTTACCGCACCCTGCTGGAGCCGGTCGTGCGCACCTATGCCGACCTGGGCATTCCGACGCGCTACAAGCCGGTCAATGACGTCATCACTGCGGAAGGGCGCAAGATTTCCGGCAACGGCGCGGCGCACATTGGCGAAAGCGTCGTCTTCGTCGGGAATATCATCCTCGACTTCGACTATGAGACTATGGTGCGGGTCCTGCGCGTGCCCGACGAGAAGTACCGGGATAAGGTTTTCAAGAGTATGCAGGAGAACCTCACCACGGTGCGGCGGGAGCGGGGCACGGTGCCGGCCGAGGAGGAAGTGGTGCGCATCCTCAGCGGGCACTTCGCCGAGGTGTTAGGGCCGCTGGAAGAGGAGACGAGCGTGCCGGCGGAGGTGCGGGAGCTGGCCGATGCTCTGCGGCCGCAGTTCCTCAGCGATGAGTGGACCTTTGGGCGGAGCCGGCCGATGCGCCCCGAAGAGCGGGAGGTGAAGATCGCCGCCGGCGTGCACGTCGTCCAGCGCATTTACAAGACTCCCGGTGGACTGGTGCGCGCCACGTTGGAGGTAAAGGATGAGGTCATCCGCTCGGCCTGGATCACCGGCGACTTTTTCTTCTACCCCGAGCAGAAGCTGGTGGAGCTGGAGAAGGCGCTGGAGGGGGTGCCGATGGCCCAGGTGCAGAATGTCATCCAGGCCTTTTACGAGCAGAACCGCATCGAATCGCCGGGGGTGACGCCGGCGGAGCTGGCGGCAATCATCCAGGGCAATGTGTAGGTGCAAACAGGAACGGGGCGGCCCATTGAGCCGCCCCGTTTGCGTTATCGTTTGGGTGCGACCGTAGGGAGCGGGGAGAGGAACAGGTCCTCCACTACCGGGCGGATCTTCTCCCGGATCGGCAAAAGGACATAGGCGCCGGTGGGCGTCGTCTGCGGTACCGTCATCGTCTCGTCAATCACCGCGGTCTTGATGTTCTCGGTGTTCAGGTCGCGCGCCAGCCGTGCGAGCATAATCAGCTCGTCCATCGGGATATCGGTCTGGATGGAATCGGACAGGGTGCGCAGGAGCTCCGGAATCTTGGGGATCAGGGAGGGGAGCAGGTTCAGGCTGAGCACCTTGTCGCGCACAGCGAGGATGATCTGCTGTTGCCGGCGCGCCCGCTCGAAGTCGTTGTCCGCCTTGCGGGTGCGGGCGTATTTGAGCGCCAGGTCGCCGTCCATGTGGATGCGGCCGGCGGGGATGTACAGCGGGTCGTAGCCGTAGTTCTCGTCGGGATACTGGTCGTCCCGAATCTCATGCGGCACGTCAATATCTATCCCGCCGATCATGTCAATCAGGCGCCGGAAGCCCTCGAAGTTGACCCGCACGTAGTAATGGACCGGGAAGCCGAAGTTGTACGAGACGGTTTTCTTGGCCAGGGCCGGCCCTCCCCCCGGATATTTGTGCAAATCGCCCAGGAAGTGAGCGGTGTTGATGCGGTTCTCCCCATATCCCGGGATGGGCACCCACAGGTCTCGGGGTATGGAGAGCATGCCGAGCGCGCCGGACTCCGGGTCAATGGTGACCACGATCATGCTGTCGGTGCGGAAGGGACCGGTCTCTCCTGGGCGCTGGTCGATGCCCAGCAGAAGGATGTTGATGCGCTTCTGCAGGAGCGGCTCTGTGGTCGGGGGTGGGGTGCCCTCGCCGGCCTGGACGGTGGGTGCTATCTCCCCGCCGGCGGCCTGGGTGGGCGCCGGCAGGAACGAGGACAGCCCCGCCTGTTCCTTCAGTATCTCGATGGAAGGGAGATTGGTCATCTCCGCCACAGTGGTGCGGACGATGGTGTACACGCCGTACGCGGTGTATATGACCAGGGCGATGGCCAGCAGTGCCGCAATACTCCCCAGCACGAACCAGAGCGGCCGGCCGTGCGTGCCCTGATAGGATTCTTCGATGCGCATCGCGGTAACCCCTCCGCGGCCCGTAACCTGCCGGGTCGAACGCTCGCTAAGATTGGAATGCCGCGGTCAGGATGCGACCGCGGCGTACATCTACATTATAGCCTGAGACGCGTTTCCGCCAAATTTACTCCTTGGGAATATCCGCCAGGTACAGGGAACCGCCGGCCAGGAAGATAAGCTTGCCCTTGGCCTCGTCCAGGAAGAAGTCGCGGAGGTCCTGGAAGGGATTGCCCTGGCGCGGGCGGAACTGGCGCACGAACTGGCCGGCCTTGGTGAACTGCAGGATGCGGCCTTCGCCGGTGTCGGCGATGTAGAGGTTATCGCCGGCCAGGCCGGTCGTCTCGTCGAACGAGGCCTGCAGGGCGGTGGGGCCGCTCAGCGGCTGGTCCAGCCCCTGCAGGGCGAAGTCCACCCGCTTGCCGGCCTGATAGCGCTCCACGCGATCATCGAACAACAGCCAGATGTCGCCGTCAATGGACATATCCCGCACGCCGGTCATGTTGACAGGGGTTTCGGGCGGGAAGTAGGCATCCGGCGGCTGGGTATAGCCATTTTCGCCGGCGGTGTAGCGGTAAATCTGGTTGCCGGCGCTGTCCAGCACATATATGCGCGCCTCGGTGAAATCGTCCAGCAGGAGCGGCGTTTTCAAATCGCCGCTGTTGGGCAGGGTTTGGGCGGAGAGCTGGCCATTAGCATACATGAACAGGTTGCCGCCGGCGTCCAGCACGCACAGGGTGTCGTAGGGGCGGCTTCCGCCGGCCGGCACCCAGGTGAGGTCAATCAGGTTGCCGGCCACCACCGTCCCGACCTGCTGGCCCTTGCGCAGTATCTCCGCCGCCTCCGCGCCCGGCTGAAGGCCGTCGCGTGTCTCGTTCAGGCGGTGAAGGGTGATCACCCCCCGGCCGGCATCCAGCACGAAGATGTCGCGATCGTGCACCGCCAGGCGCGCCGGCTTGCTGGCCGGGTCCACGAAGCGGAACAGCTCCGGCATGAAGTAGATGGGCGTCACCTTATACAGCTTGTCCTGCAGGAGCAGGAGCTCTTTCTGCAGTCGCACCGCCTCCGGCTCCTCCGGCTGAATGGTGAGCGCTTCCTCCAGGTGCTTCTGCGCCTCGCGCAGGGCGGACTTGGCGATATCTTGGTCCGTGGTGGTTGAGGCGGTGCGGTAATTTTCCAGGGCGGTGTTCAGCGCGCTTTCAAAGGCGCGGCGGGTCTGATAGCGCTGATAGCCGTTGTAGCCCAGCACAGCGCCGATCACCAGCAGGGGGATGAGGACAGCGGCGATGATGGCGATGCGGCGCAGGTCCCAGCCGGCCCGTGCGGCGGCCGGCCGCGCAGTCTCGCCGCCGGCCTGCGGCCTGGGTGGCCGGGCAGATGGCCTGGCGGCGGCGCGGCGGCGTGTAGGAGCGGTAGGCTCGCCCGCCGGTGGGGGAGCGGCCGGCGCCTTCTCCGCCGGACGCGGCGCGGCGGCCGTGGGTCGGGCTTCGCCTCCGGTGAATTCTATCAACATGGCGGAGAAGTCCACCTGCTGGCCGGCGGCGCGCAGGGCGGCGCTGGCCAGCACCTCGGCCGGCGCGCGCACCTGCATATCGGCGAAGGCCTGGGTGCCCTTCTGATCCAGCACCAGGAGCTGGTCGCCCGGGGCAATGGACAGGTGATGAAAGGCGATCTCCGGCTCCTTGCGCAAGCCGAGGGGGATAAGGGCGCCGGCCTCCCGGTCGGGGTAGCGCTTCCAGGCGGTGCCCCGCAGATGGTATACGGCGATGGGGCCGGCGCGGGCGATGAGGGCCTCCTGATCGCGCAGTACCAGACAGCAGACCGAGGCGTCATGTTGGGATTCATAGCCGGACTGTAGGTTCTGCGTCAGCAAAAGCTGATTGGCGGCCAGCATGGCGGTCCGCAGACTGGTGGTGATGGTGCCGTGGGTCTGGAGGTACGTTTTGCGGATGGTTTGGATGACCTGCTGACGGAGCTGGGATGCCTCGCCGGCGGAATCGGGCATGTCCACAAAGATGAAGAGCTGTCCTTTGATGGAGCGTTCCGGGATAGTGAGCTGTCGCGCCGGCATCCAGACATGGCTTGCGTCCTCGCGGCTGACCCCGCCGGCGAATCGGAAGGCACTGACCTCAGCTTGGAGCACGGATTTCATGGCAAGACCCCTTTCACAGGGCACCCTTTGACACGGTTACGCTGGGTGGAGTGCGGTGCCAGCCCTGCTTCATTTTACAATAATCCACCCGGTGATGCAAAGAATGCATCCGCGCCGGCAAGCGGCCCATGCCCTTATCCCGCGGGAGTGGGGGTGGATGTGGGTGGGATGGCCGGCGGCTGTGTCGGCGGCGGAGGCGGTGGGGTGGGCGCCGGCGGCTGTGTGGGCGGCGGAGGCGGCAGGGTGGGCGCCGGCGGCTGGGTCGGCGGCACAGTGGGCTGGGGCAGGGGCTCCGCCGGCGTCGGCGTGGAGGTGGGCGGGAGCCATGCCGGCGTGGGTGTCGGGTAGATGGGCGCCGGCGTGGACGTTGGATAGGGGGTCCAGGCCGGCACGGTGGGATACACTGGCGCGGTCGGATATACCGGCCGGGTCGGCCAGACCGGGGCCGCCGGAATGAACGGCAGGTACAGCACCTGCCCGACGTAAATCAGCTCGCTGGACAGGCAGTTGGCCTGCATGAGCGCCTGCAGGCTCAGCCCACAGCGGAAGGCCAGACTGCTGAGGGTATCGCCGGCCTGCACGCGATAGCGCACCCAGTGGGCCGGCGGCTGGCAGGGCGTCACGGCCGGCGGCGGGGTGGTCCCCGCCAGGATGGGCGTGGTCGGTGTCAGGGCCGGCGTTTCGGTGCTGGTCGCTGTCGGCATGGGCGAAGGAAGGGAGGTGGGCGACGGCGCGGCCTGGGCCGGCGTCGGCGTCTCCGTCGGAGGAATGGCCTGCGTCGGAGGGACGGCGGCAGGTGCCGTCGTCGGGGTGCAGGTTTCGGTGGGGGCGGGCGGGGAGGCCTGCGCGACCGGCGTCTGGCCGGCGCGCTGGAACGCCTCGGTCAGGAACATCGCCCCCACCACCGTGGCAAGCACCACCAGCACCACCGCCCCGCTGAGCAGGGTTTGCTTGAGGAGATCACCCTTATCCGCAGATTGGACAGCCATTGCCCCATCCCCACCGCCGGCGGTTAGGAGCTGTGCGGTTTGCTCTCGCCCAGCATCCGTTCCAGCTCTTGAATTTGCTCCCGATAGCCGCGAATTTCATCTTCCAGGTTCAATTTGAGCTTGACCATGCTCTCGAGCTTGCGGTTGAGCGCGGCGGCTTCCTGCTGACTGCGGCGGGTCTCTTCCTCCTGGAGGAGGAGCCGGCGGGACAGCCGATCCAGCTCGCGCTGTTTCTCTTCGGCCGCCCGTTCCAGCGCGGCCAGGCGTTGAGCGAACAGCCGGGCGCTCTGCCGCTCCTGCTCAAGCTCTTGGTTCAGGCTCTCTAACCGCGCGCCCCATTCCTCCTCCCGGGCGCGCAGGACCTTTTCGCTTTGTTCCAGCCGCTGGCGCAGGGCATGGAGCAGGCGGGGTGCCGCCAGCAGGGGCGCGATCCAGCCGGCCAGCCGGCCGGCCAACTGTGTCTGGGCGTAGGAGAAGGGCTGTTTCGACTGGCTGTTGCCGGCGACCAATGCCCCGATCGCACGCCCTTCATAGACCAGGGGCTGTACGAGCAGTGGACCGGTCTCGCGACTGCCCATTAATGCGTACAGGAAGCGCAACTGCACGATGTCATCGGCGCCGCCCACCAGCTCCAGCTCCTTGCGGCGCAGTGCCCGACGGATGGCCATCTGCTCGTCCAGGGGGAAGCTGACCATCTCACCGCCGCGGCCCTGCCGCGTCGGGTTATAGACCGCCACCAGGCGCATGCGGTCCTCCAGCCCCCCTTCCAGCAGTCCGATGGCGGCCTGATCCACTCCCAGCGCCCGGGCGATGGGGCCAACCAGCCGGCCGGCGACCGCCTCGGGTTCGTCCCTGGAGGGAGCGCCGTCCTCGGCCGCCTCTTCCTCCGCCCCCAGCATCTCCAGGAGCATTTCGGCCGTGTTGGTGGCGCGCAGGGGGACGAGGAGCGCCGGCTCGCTGCCGGCGGAGACCTCCAGGCGGCTCAGGACCATTTGCGTCATGGCGATAGTGAGCAGGGGATAGCCCAGCAGTGCGGCGGCGCGTTCCCAGGCCGGCGTGCCATCAGGGGCCGGCAGGGCCGCTTCCAGTATCCCCGCCAGCGCGAACAGGAAGAACATGAATGTCAGGGGGATCATATGCCGGCGCGGCTGTTCGGCGCGCGCCAGGCCGATGATGCCGATGAGCGCCAGCAGGAACTGCCATGCGATCCAGAGGTAGCGGTGCCAGGTGGCAAGATAAGGGAGGCCTGCTTCCAGCTCGCCGGCCCAGATGCGGGAAAGGCCGGCGGCGGCCAGCCCGATCAACAGCACCTGGGCGACCAGGAAGGGCCCGTGGAGACCGCGCCAGCGGGTGTGGGGCAGGACCATCGCCCAGACCAACACCGCCAGCGATGCGGTATCGAGGGCGCGCTCCACGACGGGCATCCAAGAGGCCAGGGGGAGCCAGCCGGCGCTGTCCAGCGGGAGTAGGAGCGCCGGCACAGCGCGCAGGGCGATGAGCAGGGCCAGGCCCCAGAGGACAGGGCGGGTTTCTGCCGGCGCGAAGAAGCGGCGTCGGGCGAAAACGATGGCCCACGCCGCGGCCAGCGCCAACAGCACCACGAAGTGGTAGACGAAATGCCACTGGGGTGAGCCGATCAGCCCCAGGAGGTTCTCCCATACTGACATGGGCCACTCCCCATCCCTACGGATTGGACTTCGCTGACAATGGGATGAGCGTCGTCGTGCTTCATCGCCATGTCAATCCGATTATACCACAGCGGGGGAGGCCGTTTCAATAGGAGAAAGGTTGGGCCGGCAGGGTTTAAGCTTAAGGGATGCGCCCTATGGGGCGTACAGGAGCCGATACGCGGCGTAATGGGCCATGACCCGTTCGAGATAGAGGCGCGTTTCGGCGATGTCCACCAGGGCGTAGAAGAGGTCGGGGTCACTGCCGCCGGCGATCTGCCGCCAGCGGCGGGCGTTGCCGGGGCCGGCGTTGTAGCCGGCCAGCGCGCTCAGCAAATCTCCCCCGAAGCTTTCCAACTGCTGCTGGATGTAAAAGGCGCCGAACTTGATGTTGATGTACGGCCGATAGAGGTCGCCGGTGGAGAACGGGCGCCAGCCCAACTGGAGCGCGATCCATTCGCCGGTGTCGGGGATAATCTGCATCAGGCCGTGGGCGGCGGCCCAGGACTGCGCCTGGTCGTCGAACAGGCTCTCCTGGCGGATGATGGCGTACAGGAGCAGGGGATCGAGGGAGCGTGCTCTTGCTTCCTCTTCGACCAGCTCCTGGAAATAGTCGGGGTATGCCAGCCGGCCCAGCGCGAGGGGCACCGCGCTCAGCGGCTGGCCGGAAAGGGTGATGACGCGCTGGGCGGCCAGGATGGACTCTCGGTGCGCCCCCATGTCCTGGAACAGCAGGGCCAATTGGAGCAGGTGCGCGGGCCTGTCGGCGTAGGCCTGGCGGATGAGGTCCATCTCGGCATTGGCCGCTTCCCCCATGCCGATGTTCCACAGTTCCTGGGCGCGCAGGAATGCCGGCTCACCCGTCAGTTCCCGCGCCAGCGCGTCCGGGGAGAGGGTCTGGCCGCTCCATGCGCGGAGCCACTGCCAGATGTCAGGCTCGGCGGCCGGGTCGCGCGCCGGCGGAGAGGCCTCTTGCCCGATGGCCCGCAGGAGGGCCAGGGCGCGCTGGCCGTAATAATCCAGCGGGTCGCTTTGTGCGACCGCCTGGAGATACGGTACGGCCTGTTCCAGCCGGCCCAGGATGAGGAGGCTTTTGCCGGCCCAGAACCGCGCCTCGCGCGCCGGTGCGTTTTGCGGGGCGGATCCCAGGAGCGTTTCCCAGCTTTCGGCGGCGCCGGCGTAATCCCCCAGGCGATACGCGCACAGGGCGGCGCGGTGCCACGCCTCGGCGCTGGAGGCATGCCCTGGATAGGCGCGCGCCATCTCCACGTACGCCGCGGCGGCCTCTTTCAGCCGGCCGGCCTGCTCCAGCAGTTTGGCGCGGGCAAAGAGCGCCTGCGGCGCCAGGGAATGCTTGGGGAAGGAGCGGGCGAAGCGGGTGTACAGGCTCAGCGCGCCGTCCAGGTCGCCATTGTCCGCCGCCAGTTCGGCGCGCCGCAGCCATGCCTCGCTGGCCCAACGGCTGTCCGGGTATTTGCTGATCACCGTGCGGTAGGCCTGGTCCGCCTGTGCGGTTTCGCCGACGCCGGCGTAGCTGGCGGCCAGGTAATACTGGGCGGTGTCGGCGTCGGTGGTCGGCCGGCCGGCGAGGTAGCGCTGGAAGGCGGCGATGGCCGGCCAGTAGGCGCCGGCGTAGTAATCAATCATGCCGCGCTGGAACTCGTTCACCTCGATCTCGTGATTCACCAGCTCGATGAGGGCCAGGTAGGCGTAGCGACTGCGCTGGTTCTGGGCGATCGCCTGGCGGAAGAAGGGGATGGCCTTGGCGGTTTCGCCGGCCGCCAGCCAGACGGAGCCGGCCTGGTAGAGGATTTTCGCCCGGTAATCCGGGATTCGAGAGAGGCTGAGGATGTGTTCATATTCCTGGACGGCGCCGGCGAAATCGCCGGCGGCCTGCAGCGCACGGGCGCGCGCTTCCCGGTACTGCACCTCGAGGGCCAGGCGCGGCGCATGTTCCGCCGCCTGGAGATAGGCCTCCGCGGCCGAGGGGTGATCGGCCAGGGCAGAGTAGAGGTTACCGATCCACTCGTAGGTTTTGTCGGCGGTCTCAGGGTGATGGGCGAGGTACTGCTGGAGCTGAGCGATGGCCTCCGCGTATTGGCCACCGTCCTCCAGCGCTTTGGCCAGCCAGGCCCGGGCATGGTCGGCATGGACATATGTCGGGTAGGCTTCCAGGAGGCGGGAGAAGACCTGGACCGCTTCATCGGGAAGGCCGGCGTGGAGCGCCGCCTGCCCCAGGTGATACAGCGCGTCGGCCCGCTGCGGCTCCGCCCCGGGTTCCTCGGCCAATCCGCGCAGTAATTCGGCGGCCTCTTCATAGCGGCCGTACTGCAGGAGCTGGAGGGCGCGGGTCAGCCGCTCCGCCGGCAAGGGGGTCGGGGTGGGTGTCGGCGACGGCGTGGCGGTTGGTGTGGGCGTCCAGGTGGCGGATGCGGTGGCCGATGGCGCGCTGGTGGGCGGGGGAGAGGGTGTCAGCGAAGCGGTGGGCGGCGGGACTAAGGGCAGGGCGCGACAGCCGGCCGTCAGCGCAAGGACTGCCGCGGCCAGCAGGGCGATGAGCACGCCAGGAAGCGGGGAGCCGGCATCAGGCCGGCTCCCTTGACGATTCCACCAGCGAAAACGCATGAGCGGTATGCTCGATCTGTGATTACGGCAGGCGGCCCAGGTTGTAGAAGGCGGCCATGCCAGGATAGTATGCGGCGGCCTCCAGCTCTTCCTCGATGCGCAGGAGCTGGTTGTACTTGGCCACGCGATCGGTGCGGCAGGGCGCGCCGGTCTTGATCTGGCCGGTGTTCATGGCGACCGAGAGGTCGGCGATGGTGGTATCCTCGGTCTCGCCGGAGCGGTGGGAGATGACGGCGGTCCAGCCGGCGCGTTTGGCCATCTCAATGGCGGCGATGGTCTCGGTCAGCGTGCCGATCTGGTTGAGCTTGATAAGGATGGAATTGGCCGCCCGCCGCTGGATGCCGATCTTCAGGCGCTCCACGTTGGTCACCAGCAGGTCATCGCCGATGATCTGGATGCGGTCACCCAGCCGCTGGTGCATCAGCACCCAGGAGTCCCAATCGTCCTCGGCCAGGCCATCCTCGATGGAGATGATCGGGTATTTGTTCACCCAATTCTCGTAAAAGGCGACCATCTCCTCGCCGGAGAGGACGCGGCCCTCTTTCTTGAGATGGTATTTGCCGTCCTCGTAGATTTCGCTGGCGGCGGGGTCCAGGGCCAGGAAGATCTGCTCGCCGGGCGTATAGCCGGCCTTCTCGATGGCCTCGACGATGACCTCCACGGCTTCCTCGTTGGAGCGCAGGGAGGGGGCGAAGCCGCCCTCGTCGCCGATATTGGTGTTGTACCCGCGGCCGGCGAGCACCTTCTTGAGGCTGTGATAGACCTCAGAGCACCAGCGCAGGGCCTCTGCGAAGGATGGCGCTCCCACCGGCATGATCAGGAACTCCTGCAGGTCGGTGGAGCCGACGGCGTGCTTGCCGCCGTTGAGGATGTTCATCATGGGCACCGGCAGGGTGCGGGCCGAGACGCCGCCGATGTAGCGGTAGAGGGGGATTTCCAGCGCGCTGGCCGCCGCCTTGGCCACGGCCAGGGAGACGCCCAGGATGGCGTTGGCACCCAGGTTGCTCTTGTTGGGGGTGCCGTCCAGCTCAATGAGCATCTCGTCAATGCCCACCTGGTCCAGCGCGTCCCAGCCGAGCAGTTCGTTGGCGATGATGTTGTTGACGTTCTCGACGGCCTTGAGCACGCCTTTGCCGTTGTAGCGGGACTTGTCGCCGTCGCGCAGCTCGACCGCCTCATGCGCGCCGGTGGAGGCGCCGGAGGGCACCGCGGCGCGGCCGATGGCCCCGCTTTCCAGAACGACTTCCACCTCCACGGTGGGGTTGCCGCGGGAATCCAGGATTTCCCGGGCGAAGATTTCTTCAATCGTGGTCATAGAGCAGTTCCTCCTTACGGAAATGGATATTGCCAGTTGGGATGGGGTCATGCCGGCTTTTGGAGGCCGGCCAGCGCGTACAAGCGCGCGAAGTCAAACCGCTCCTGCATCAGCTCCATAAAGCGCGCCAGCTTCTTGCGCTGATGGAAACGGGTCTTGCCGAAATACTGATAGATGCGGGCGACCGTGGACATGGTGTCGTATTTAGACAGCACAATGGGTACGCCCACATTCTTTGCCCGCTCCAGGATGACGGTGCTGGGATACAGATTGCCGGTCAGCACCAGACAACGGGTGGACGTCTCCAGCGCCGCGAGCTGGATATCGGCCCGGTCGCCACCGGTGATGACCGCCTTATTTGGCTTGAGGCGGAAGTACGCCAGGGCGGAATCCACGCTCATGGCGCCGATCATGAAGTGCTCGACAAGCTGGTCCAAGGCATCCTCACAGCACAGCACGCGCCCTTCGACCACCTCGGCCAGCTCTCGGACATCCAGGGACTGCAGGAGCTGGTCTTCGGGCAGGATGCCCAGGACCGGGACGTGGTGACGTTCGAGGTAGGGCTGGAGCACGTCAGAGACGTGTCCCAGGTAGGGGCGCGGCACGGCGTTGATGACCACGCCCAGCATGGTATCGCCGAGGATCTCCCGCGCGGCCAGGACGTCGTCGAGGAGGTTATCGGCGTAGCGGGCGACGACCAGCTCGCGTGCCCCGAGGATATCGGCAAGGCGGTACGCCGGCAGGCCGATCAGAAAACCCTCGCGCAGGTTGGTGCCGGCTTCCAACAGCATCACCTCGCGCCCCTGCGCCAGTTGATGATAGGCCTCCTGGATGCGGCCGGCAAAATCCATCTGCACCTCGCCCCGCAGGATGGCTTCCTCAAACTGTGGGGTGAGGGCGACCGGGTTCAGCAGTTCGTGCGGCTCGGGCAGGGAGAAGGTCTCCTTGATGAAGGCAACGTCGGGGTCGGTGGTTTGGCCGGCGACAGGCCGCGCGGCGCGGCTCACCGGCTTCATATAGCCGAAGCGGATGCCGTCCTGGGAAAAGCGCATGGCCAGGCCGACGCATACAGCGCTTTTGCCGGCGAAGGTCTCAGCGGATGTGACATAAATTGCGACCACGGCTCCCTCCTCCGTGTCGGGCGAGCGCGGAGCGGCTTTCTATCCCACCCATCATACCTGAAATGGGGCAATTCGGCAAGAGAAGGCCCTGCGCCTTCAGGATGACGGTTGCCTTACAGGTGATTATCATCCTGCCGGCGGGGGGCGGGGCGCAGTTTGCGCAGAAGGCGCTCGCGCCGGCGCTCCAGCCCCTCCAGCATGAGCGCTCGCGCCGGCGTGGGGCGCAGGCCGGCCGCGGCAGTGATGGCCTGTTCGGTGGCCTCCAGGGCACGGGCGAGGTCGCGCGTCTGCCATTCATGGTACTTGGCGAGGTCCACCAGGATTTCCACCGCTTGCTCGACCTCGCCGGCGTCCATCAGTGCCTGCCACAGCTCCAGCGCCTCCTCGTGGCGGTGGGCGCGCTTCAGGAGCGCCGAGAGCCGGCGGAGAAGCCGCGTGCGTTCCTCCGGGGAGAGGGGATAGATCAGCGCCTCCCGGTACAGCGTGATGGCGCGATCCAGTTCCCCATGGGATTCGTGCCAGCGGGCGAGGCCGGCCAGCTCCATGGGATGCCGGCCGGTCTCCGCCGGGTTTTCCAGCAGGTAACAGAGATGATTCGCCAGGGTGACCATGGAGAGGATGTCCTGCTGGTTATGGTAGAAGACGCCGGCCAGCGGGGTCGCCTCGCCGGTCTGCAGATACTCGAAGTACAGGCTGGGGATCATCCAGCTCGGCACATCGGTGCCGGCGCGGCGCACCGCCAGGACGGCCTGTTCCAGGGATGAGAGGGCACAGGACATCAGCACGCGGCGCCAGACCCGCCGTGCCGGCCGCAGGAGGTCCATGTGCGGCAGACGGGAGAGCCGGCTGGGCAGGCGCTGGAGCGCCAGCCGTGTCTCCAGAATGGGGATATCGAAGGATCGGCCGTTGAAGCTCCCGAGGGCGCCGAACGGCTCCAGCGCCTCGATCAGGGCGCTCATCTGCGCCGGCTCCTCGTCGTAATCCCGCATGAAATACTGCCGGATGATGAAGGTCTGGTCGTCGGGGAAGAATCCGATGCCTACCAGGAAGGCGTAGGTACCGGTGCCGCCGGCCAACCCGGTCGTTTCCGTGTCCAGGAAGACGATCTGGCGCGGGTCCAGGGCCGGCGTTTGTTCGGGAGGGTCCAGCAGGCGGGCCAGGATTTCAGGGGGGCGGTGGAGCAGGTCGCCCAGAGTCCAGCGGCCGTGCGGCCTGTCGACGGTGAAGCGCTGTTCGGAGACGAAGCAGGGGCCGGCCGGCGTCTCGATAATTTGGCCGGGGACGACTTCCTCGATGGGGCGATAGAGCCGGCGGCGGGTCAGGCCGGCGCTGCGCGCCGGGCTGTTGCGCAGCATTCCCAGGGTTTCCAGACGTCTGCGCCAGTCCATCGCTTACTGCTCCGACCGGGTGCCGTCCAGGCCGTCCAGGAAATATGTCTGGTTCATGAAGCGAATCTCCCAGCGCCCATCCGTCCAGCCCAGGCAGTGCACGCCGCAGTTGTGCGTCCAGATGGAAATGCCGTGGCATCCGATGAGCAGGCGCACCATGGTGCCGATGGTGCCGCCGTGGGACACCACCAATACCTTTTCGTGGGAGGATGCCAGGGCGGTCTCGATGATGTGCTGGACGGCGGATTGGACCTGCCGGCGGAAGGACTGATAGCGGGCCGGCAGGGGCGAGAAGCGATCTCCGCAGAGGGGGTCCAGAGGATGCTGGAACTGCGGCAAGACCTCCAGCAGGTGGAATTCCGACTCGCGCAGGGCGTCGATGACCACGGGCGCCGGCGCATCCAGGTGGCGCAGAAGGCCTTCCGTGGTCTGGCGCGCCCGCAGGAGAGGGCTGGTGTACACGGCATCGAAGCGGCCGAAGCGTGCCAGCCAGACGCCGGCGCGCTCCGCCTGCTTCCAGCCCAGCGAGGTGAGCGGGCTGTCGGCGCCGGCTTCCTCCCCGATCAGGTTGTACTGCGACTGCCCATGGCGGATCAGGAATAACAGCATGTTCGCGAAGGGTGTCCTACTGCTGGTCCTGCTCTTTTTTCATCTCCTCGCGCGTCTGGGCGAGGTAGTCGTTCAGCTTGCCCAGCAGTTTCTCCAGCTCCTCGTTCAGCTCCCGCAGGCCGGCGGTCATCGCTTCCTGGATATCCTCCACAATGGGACTGCCGGCGGCGGTCTGAATGGTCTCCTCGGCTTTGGCGCGCACCTTTTCGGCTGTCTCGCTGGACAGCAGTTCGTCGAACAGGGTGCGGAATTCCTGGGATACCTTTTGCAGGCCTTCCTGAATCTGGTCCTCCAGAGCGCGCCGCTGGGGGCTGTTCCAGAGCAGCCGGCCGGCTTCCCCCACCTGTTCGCCCAGGCGCTTCAGCTCCTGCTTCAGGTTTTCCAGGTCTTCCGGGCGCAGGCCCTGCCCCTGCGGGTTATTTTCTGTGGACATTCCAGCGCTCCTTTCACTGCCCTTCCGACACAGCGGAGGTATGCTGGCGTTCCGCCAGCCACTGCCGCAACAGCGGCACAGCTTCATTTCGGCTGACCGTCACCTGCTCGGCCCTATCCAGGTCCCGCAGGGTGACTTTGCCGGCCTGCACCTCGTCTGGCCCCAGGATGGCGACGAAGGGGATGCCCTTCTGGCTGGCATAGCGGATTTGAGAGCCGATTTTGCCGACCTCGAAGGACAGTTCGACGTGGATATCCTGCCGGCGCAGTTCCTGGCAGAGCTGAATGGAGGCCGGCCGGGTGGACTCGTCGAAGATGGTGACCAGGAGCTGGGCGGTGGTGCGCCCTAACGACGGCGGGTACATGCCCAGTTCCTCGATGACATCAATGATCCGCTCGATGCCCACCGTCGTGCCGGTGACCGGCAGGGAGCGGCCGGTGAAGAGGCCGATCAGCTCGTCGTAGCGGCCGCCGCCGGTGATGCTCCCGATCTTCGGTTCCTGGACGATGGTCTCGTAGATCGGCCCGGTATAATAGCTCAGCCCCCGCACCATGGAGAAGGCGAGCTGATAGCGTTCCTCGGGCACGCCGAATTCGTGCAGGTACTGGATCAGTTCCTCCAGCTCTTTCAGGCCCTTTTCGGCCGCCGGCAGGCCCTCCAGCCGCCGGCGCATGTCGGCCAGCAGTTCCGCGTTGGTGCCCTCCATGCGGAGCAGGGACAGCAGACGGTCAGCGGCTTCCGCCGGCACCCCGCCGGCGAGCATCTCCTGGCGCACGCCCTCTTCCCCGATCTTGTCCAGCTTGTCGATGGAGCGGTACAAGGCGCCGGCCTGCTCACCCTGCACGCCGGCATATTCGCCCAGCGCGGCCAGCAACTGCCGATGATTGATGAAGATGGTGTAATTGGTGAAGCCCAGCCGGCTCAGGACGTCATGGATCAGGGTGATGATCTCGGCGTCTGCCAACATGCTGGCAGTGCCCACGATGTCGGCGTCGCACTGGTAGAACTGGCGGTAGCGGCCTTTGGCCGGCCGCTCTGCCCGCCACACCGGCGCGATCTGATAGCGCTTGAAGGGCAGGCGCAGTCCCGGGTTCATGGCGATGAAGCGGGTCAGCGGCACGGTGAGGTCATAGCGCAGGGCCAGCTCCTCTTTGCCGCCCACATGGCTGACGTCATAGATGAGGCGTTCGGCGTCTTCGCCGTATTTGCCCATCAGCACCGAGCGCAGTTCCACCGCCGGCGTCTCCAGGGGCTCAAAGCCGTAAGCCTTGAAGGTCTTCTCGATCACCCCCATGACGTATTGGCGGAGGATCATCTGCTGAGGGGGGATGTCCCGCATGCCGCGGGGCAGGCGTGGTTCCACGTGCGGCATAATGGTCATGCTCCTCCTGATGGCGTTCTGCGGATGGCCGGCGTGCTTGCGTATAAAAAAGGGAACCAGGTCATATCAGCCATGGTTCCCCTCGCGCCGGATATAAAAGGGGTGGACGACGGGGCTCGAACCCGTAACACCTGGTTCCACAGACCAGTGCTCTACCGTTGAGCTACGCCCACCACGTCTGCTCAGCCCTAAGTATAGCATAACTGGCCAAAACGTGCAAACTTTTCCCGCACTTGCTCCATCATTCCTAAGAGTGGGCCTCCTGCCGGCCGGCGGGAGCCCAATTTCAAAGCTTAAAAATCGCCCGATGGGTATGGCGGCCTGCACTGCCCCTTTCCCCGGGCCGGCCGGATATGGTACAATATACGATGCAGAGTTCGAACGAGGGTGAGCATGTCCAGGTTCAAAAGCCTGCTGGACCCGGTGCCAATCGATGACCCTACGGAGACCGTCCAGATCCGCAAGCGCGCCAGCCTGCGGGTGCGGGGCCTGGGATGGGGCGGCCTGGTGGTGTGGGTGCTGGTGCTGACGGCCGGCTGGCTCGGCCGGGGCATCATCACGGCCGGCGCAACCGATGGGGTACAGCCCATCGTCGGCGGACTGCTGTTGTTCGGCCTGCTCGGACTGCTGGCCTGGAATGTGCTCCGCCTGTTGGCCGGCTGGCCGGCGCGCTACGTCCTGCAGGGCTATCGGATCCAGCGGCATTATCTCCTGGGAGCTTTGCAAACGCCTCCCTCAGAGATGCGCCAAGTGCGCCTGAAAAATCAGACACTGCAGGCGGAGGTGCTGGGGGCGCTGGACCTGGCGAACGCGGAATCGGTCCAGCCGGCGGCATTGTCCGGCATCTGGAAGGCGCTGGAGACCGGTCATATCCTTCTCTGGGCGCGCGGCCGGCCAACGCCGTACCTGATCCCCTTTGTGCGCCATGCGGAGGCCAAGGCCGCGGAAATCCGCCGCCGGCTGGAACACCTGCGCGCCCGCGGCCTGCTGGCCATCTCTGAGGAGCGGACAAGCCCGCAGAAGCCCTACGCCTTCTGGGCCGGCGTTATCCCCCAGCTCTTCTACTCCTCCCTGGCCGCCGTTGCTGTCCTGTTCCTTGCCCTGCTCTGGCTGACCCTGTACCTTGTCCGGCCCCAAGACCTCCTGGCCTTCACCGTCATCTGGCTGGTGCTGACCATCCTGACGCCGCTGGTTGGCCTGCCCTGGTTCCTCATCTCGTTCCTGGATTGGTGGTTCTGCGTGTATGTCGTCACGAATAAGCGCATCATCCTGCGGCGCGGCGTCCTGGCGTTGGTGCGGCAGGTCCTGCCGCTGGAGGACGTCAACTCCGTCACGGCGGTGCGGGTGGGGCTGGGGAGGTTCTTGAACGTGGGACATGTGCAGATCACGACCGCCGGCCGCTCCAGCAACCTGGTGATGGAGGATGTCTCAGACCCGGTCAGCGTCAGCAACCGCATTCAGGAACTGCAGGAGCTGGTGCGCCGGCAAAGCACCGTCATGGAGCTGAGCGAGATCAACAGCCGGCTGGAGGCTGTCCTGCATCTCCTGCCCCCCTCCGGGCCGGCGAAACAATCGTAAGGATGGGCTATGTCGAGCTTTAAGCCGATCGTCTGGCGCAAAACGATACTGGTGCTCCTGGATGCCCTGAAGGTGCCTATCCTGCAGGTCCTGCTGACGATCGCCATGGTTATCCTGGGGAGACTCGTCCTGAAGCGTGTCAGCGTCATCATACCGCTGAGCCTGGCCGTGATTGCCTGCGGCATCTGGACCACCACCTATCTGGCGCGCCAGCTTCGCGCCGTGGAGAAGGCGGAAAAAGGGAAGAAGGAGGATGGGAAGAAAAAGCTGGAGAGCGAGTCTGCCGCGGCGCGGCGCAAGGTCCTGCTGGCCAAGCTCTCGGCGCCGGTGCGCCGGCTGGTGGCCGGCGTCAGCGGCCTCATGTCCATCGCCTTGACCCTGGCGGTACTGGTCTCCCTCCTGATCCGTGAGGAGCCGCTCATCCTCTTCATCATTGGCTATTATCTGTTCCTGGCCGCCTGGATCGGCGTCGAGTTCTGGGATTGGTATAACGACCAGTACATCCTGCGGGAGGACCGCATCATTGACATTACCCGTCTGCCCTTGATTTATGAACAGCGCACCGAGGCGCCCCTGGCGATGGTGCAGAACGCCACGGTTTCCCGCACGGGGTGGGGTGTGATCTTCGACTACGGCAATGTGCTGGTGGAGACCGCCGGCTATGCCCGCCCCATCCTGTTCGAGAACGTGCCGCATCCTCAGCGCATTCAGGAGCGCATCTTCCAGCAGATCGACGCCCTGGCCAAGAAACAGCGCACCGAACAGCAGGCCCAGGTCGCCGCGCAGACCCAGCAGTGGTTCGCCGCCTATCACACTCTGGTCGGGGGGATCCGGGATGTGCAGTTTCCCGTGCAGGTCGAAGCCGGCCAGCCATTTTCCATCAAGTGGCGTGTGCAGGGGCCGGCGGGCCGGCCGTACCGCACTTGGCTGGTGTGGGACGTGGTGAGCCGGCAAGCGGAAAGGGGGGAGTATCGCTTTGCCGTGCGGCCGTACGGCCGGCCGCCCTATCGGGGGACTATCGCGGAGGATCCGGATGGGGTGGGGAGCGGCCTGCATGCCGTGCGGGGCCTCATTCCGCCGCCCGATGTCAGCAACATGTACTTCCGCGTCGCCGTGCAGTTCGACGGCGAGCAGTTGATATATTCCAGCCCGGAGATGAGCATCCGCGTGGCCGAGCGATATTATGTTTGACGCCGCCGGCGCTGCGCGGTAGAATGGAATTATCCGCAACGGTGCATATCAGGAGACGGGTCTGTCGAAATGCCCGACAAGCGCAGTGTGGATGAGCTGACAATCGAGGAACTGGAGCAGATCCTGCTCATGCGGAAGCGGCAGGCGCGGCTGGAGCGTCTGCGCCGGCTCGGTTCCTCGCGCGCCCCAGCCGCCCACCTGCTGAGCGAGACGGAGGATGAACCGCCCGCCCCCGCGCGCCGGGAGCGCCGGCCGGCCCCTGCCGAACCGACGCCGGCCCGCCGGCGCGTGAACCTGCGCTGGGTGCGGGATACCTTCCTGCTCATCGTCGAGATCCTGGCGCTGATCGGACTGTTGATCGTGCTCGGTGCCTCCCTGCTCAACCTGCGCACCCTGAACCAGGAGGTGGCCCAGGCCCGTGAGCCGGCGCCTACGCCCACTCCCACGCCGCTCATCCAGGTCAAGGTGCTCCCCGGGGCACATGCCCCACCCAGCAGTATCAGCTCCGTCCCCCAGCGCCTGGCCGACCTGGTACAGCCGCTGGTGCCGGTGCCCATCCCCACTCCCGGCCCTCAGTCGCCGACCCGCATCGTCATCCCATCCATCGGGGTGGATGCGCCGGTGGTGGAGGGGGATGATTGGGAGCAGTTAAAGAAGGGCGCCGGCCATCACATCGGCTCGGCCAACCCCGGCGAGCGGGGCAACTGCATCATCTCCGCCCATAACGACATCTTCGGCGAGATATTTCGCGACCTGGAG
Organism: Anaerolineae bacterium; assembly: GCA_028275445.1. Taxonomy (GTDB): domain Bacteria; phylum Chloroflexota; class Anaerolineae; order JACIWP01; family JACIWP01; genus JACIWP01. The sequence continues at coordinate 21,951 of JAPWUQ010000026.1, forward strand.
AAGGTGGAGCTGGAGGATGAGGTCCTGGTCTATGCCGGCGATATCGTCTTCCGCTATATCGTGAAGGCCAAGCGCATCGTTGACCCGGACGACGTCACGGTCATGGCACCCACCTCCACGCCGGTGCTGACCCTGATCACCTGTTATCCCTACATGATTGACACGCATCGGTTGGTGGTCATCGCGGAACTTGCCCGCTGATGGTTTCCGTGGCATAATGGCGGAGCGATATCTTGTCGTCAAGGAGCGTATCTAGGCATGGCCAAGAAACAGCAGAAGAGTCGCAAGGTGTCCCAGGCCCGCCGGCAGGCGCCGGCCGCACGCCCCACCTCCGCCGAGGCCGCTCCTGCTTCGGTGCCGGCGTCTCCACCTCAAGCTTCCGTGCGCGCTGCCCGCACGGAAATGCTCAAGGCCCAAATCATGGAAAACCTGCGCCACGAGTACCGCTATGTGCTGGCGGACCTGCGCCGGCTGGGCATCATCGCGGCGGTGATGT
>JAPWUQ010000156.1 GCA_028275445.1 Anaerolineae bacterium
CGCCGCGACGCCCCGCCCATCATGGCACAGCTTCGCCGGCTCATCGAGCTGGACATCACCGTACACACCCAAATCGTGGTCGTGCCGGGGGTGAACGATGGGGATGTGTTGGCGCAGAGCCTGGAGGATTTGGCAGGATTGTACCCCGGCGCGGCTTCCATCGGGGTAGTGCCGGTAGGACTGACCCGCTTCTCGCGGCCGGCCTTGCGCCGGCCGACTGCAGAAGAGGCGGCGGCGGTGCTGGAGCTGGTGGAGCGCTTTCAGGCGCTCTGCCGGCGCCGCTATGGGGTGAACTTGGCCTATGCCTCGGACGAGTGGTACCTCATGGCCGGCCGGGACATCCCGCCGGCGGCGGCATACGATGATTTTCCCCAGGTGGAAAACGGCATCGGGCTGGTGCGGCTGTTCCTGGATGATTGGGCGGAGGTGCGGGAGCAAATCCGTCCGTTCGCCGGCACCGCTCCGGTCATCGGCTGTGTCACTGGCCGGCTGTTCGCGCCGGTGCTGGCGCCGGTGCTGGAGGAATTCGCGCGGCGCACCGCCGTTCCCGTGCGGCTGATTGAGGTGGAGAACGGTCTGCTGGGCGAGGCGGTGACGGTGGCCGGCCTGCTGAGCGGCGCGGATGTGGTGCGGGCGTACCGTGCCGCCGGCGGCAGGGCCACCCTGGTCGCCCTGCCGCGGCGCATGTTCGACGCGCAGGGAGCGTACACCATCGATGATTGGACGCCGGCGCGCCTGGCGCAGGAGCTGGGGGCGGAGGTATGCATGGTGGATTCCATGCGGGAGCTGGCGGAGCGGTTGAGATGATATATAAGGTGACAGTCACCTGGTAGGTGACTGTCAACTGGCAGGCGAGGTAGTAGTGAGGTGACTGTCAACTGTCAGGTAAGGTGACAGTCACCTGACAGGTGACTGTCACCTCATACCCCTCGTTGCCCTGCAATTTGGGCAAATGGGATAATTGGGATATAATATAGAACGCGCCGGCGAGGGGATCGCCTGTCCCGCCGGCGAGCACTATCTGAATGAGGTTGACGATTCGTGGCACCTCTCTTCCCATTCACGGCCATCGTTGGCCAGGAAAAGATGAAACGGGCGTTGATCCTCAACGCCATCAACCCGCAGATCGGCGGGGTGCTGATACGCGGCGAGCGCGGCACCGCCAAATCCACCGCGGCGCGCGCCTTGGCGGCCCTTCTGCCGGAGATCCGCGTCGTGGCGGACTGCCGCTTTAGCTGTGACCCGGACCACCCGGAGACCTTCTGCGATGAGTGCAAGGCCAGGGTCGCCGCCGGCGAAACCCTGCCCGTCACCACCCGCCGTATCCGCTTCGTGGACCTGCCCGTCAGCGCCACCGAGGACCGCGTCGTCGGCACCTTGGACCTGGAGCGCGCCATCCAGAAGGGCGAGCGGCACTTTGAGCCGGGCGTGCTGGCCGCCGCCAACCGCGGCCTGCTCTATGTGGACGAGGTCAACCTGCTGGACGACCACGTGGTGGACCTCCTGCTGGATTCGGCGGCCATGGGCATCAACGTGGTGGAGCGCGAGGGCATTTCCTTCTCCCATCCGGCGCGCTTCATCCTGGTGGGCACCATGAACCCCGAAGAAGGCGAACTGCGCCCGCAGTTGCTGGACCGCTTTGCCCTATGCGTGGAAATCACCGGCATCCGCGATCCGCATGACCGCGTGCTCATCATGGAGCGCTACGTGGAATATGAGGCGGACCCCGCCGGCTTCTACCAGAAATGGCTCCCGCAGGAACAGCGCCTCTCCCGCGAGATCGACGAGGCCCGCCGGCGCCTGCCCCTGGTCACCTACACCGACGATGACCTGTACACCATCGCCAGCCTGACCAGCTCTTTCCAGGTGGACGGCCATCGCGCCGATATCGTCATCCTGAAAACGGCCATCGCCAACGCCGCCTTCGAGGGCCGGCTGAGCGTCACCGAGCAGGATATCGCCCGCGCCGCCGAGCTGGCGCTCCCCCATCGGCTCAAGCGCCAGCCCTTCCAGGAGAGCGAGGTCGCCCAGCAGGAACTGGAACAGCGCGTGGCGGAGATCGTCCAGCAGACCGCCGCCCGCCGGGATGACCTGGCGCTGGCCGGCGACCGCCAACCTGCGGAAAAAAAAACGATGTAACCCCTGATGCCCCCGGCGCGCCCAATCTCAGCGGCCATGTGCTGAAAGGGCACCAGGCAGACCCGCTCGGGCAGGGGCATTTCGGCCAGGCCGCCGTGCCGGTGAAGGTAGGCGAGGTCTTCAAACCGCGCCGGCTGGAATCCCCGCTGGACCGGCTGGTGCGGCGCACCGCCGGCAAGCGCAGTTACACCCTGACCTCGCGCAAGCGCGGCCGCTATATCGGGAGCCGGCCGGCCAACGGGCGGGTGACCGACCTGGCCCTGGACGCCACCATCCGCGAGGCCGCCCCGCATCAGATGCACCGCCAGCGCACCTCCACCGCTTTCATCATCAAGAAGCAGGACCTGCGCCAGAAGGTGCGCGTGCGCCGCGCCTCCAACGCCATCCTCTTCGTCGTCGATGCGAGCTGGTCCATGGCCGCCGCCAAGCGTATGGAGGCCACCAAGGGCGCCATCCTTTCCCTGCTCATCGACGCGTATCAACGCCGCGATTACGTGGGCTTGGTCGTCTTCCAGAAGGAGCGGGCGCGGCTGGTGCTCCCGCTGACCAACAGCGTGGAGCTGGCCCAGAAGGCGCTGAAGGACATCCCGGTCGGGGGCAAGACGCCGTTGTCCAGCGCCCTCCTGCTGGCCTATCGCGTGCTGATGCGGGAGAAGCGCCGGCATCCGGAGACCATGCCCATGATGATCCTGCTGACCGACGGCGCCGGCAATGTCTCCCTCACCGATATCCCCGCCCAGGAAGAGGCCCTGATGCTGGCCCGCTATATCCGGCACAGCCCCATCCACTCCGTGGTGATCAATATGGAGCACACCGCTTTCGACCGCGGCCTGGCCCAGAAGCTGGCAGAAGCCCTGAACGCCCCGTGCTACTGCCTGCATGAGCTGAAGGCCGCCGACCTGTATGCCACCGTGCGACAGGAAATGGAGCAACAGCACACCAGCCTGCAGGGGACGCCTTATGCCGGCACACCGTTCAGCGCTTCCTAGACAACTCATCGCCGATCTGTCCCTGATAGGGGTCACCGCCATCTGGGGCGCGACCTTTGTCATGGTCAAGTCGGCGGTGGCGAATTACCCGGTGTTCGCTTTCCTGAGCATCCGCTTCGCGCTGGCCCTGCTGTTCCTCCTGCCGGCCCTGCTGTGGCGCCGGCGCACCGGCCGGCAGACCTGGCACCGGCCGACCCTTCGTGCCGGGGTGCTGGTGGGCCTGGCCCTCTTCGCCGGCTATGCCTTCCAGACCTTCGGCCTGCAGTACACCACGCCGGCCAAGGCCGGCTTCATCACCGGCCTCTCCGTGGTCATGGTGCCGCTCTTCTCCGCCGCACTCCTGCGGCAGGCGCCCGACCGTGCCGCTGTCGCCGGCGTTATCATGGCTACCGCCGGCCTCGCCCTGCTCACCTGGCAGGGCGAGCTTACCGTGGTGCTCGGCGATATCCTGGTGCTGGCCTGCGCGGTGTCCTTCGCCATGCACATCATCGCCCTGGGGGCGTTTTCCCCGCGCATGGACAGCCTGACCCTGCTGGCCGTGCAGATTGCCACGGTGATGTTCCTCAGCCTGGGGATCTCCCTGCTGACCGAATGGCCGTGGCCGGCCCTGCCGGCGGAGGTGATGGGTGCGGCCGCGTTCACCGGCGTGGCCGCCACGACGATTGCCTTCGGCATCCAAACGGTGGCACAGCGCTTCACCTCACCGACGCATACGGCGCTGATATTCGCCATGGAGCCGGTGTGGGCCGGGCTGTTCAGCTTCTGGCTGATTGGCGAGCGCCTGGGGCCGCGCTCCCTCGCCGGCGCCGGCCTCATCCTGGCCGGCATGCTGGTCGCAGAGCTGATGCCGGCCCTCTGGCGCCCGGGCGCTGGAAAGGCGCTCGCTTCCCAGGGAAGCAGTGCACTCGATAACCGAAATCCATAGCTAAGGAAGGAGCCAGGAATGTCCGAGTCTACGGCAAGCTCGTACCGGGAGCTGATGGCCCAAGCGCTCCAGCATTTCCGCGCCAGGGAATATGACAAAGCCGCGGAGATGCTGGAACGGATCAGCAAGAGCCTCAGCCGCCTGCGCTATGAGACCCTGCGGAAGCGCCCTGAAACCTGGTCGCTTTTCGCCATGGCCTGTACGGAAGGACTGCGGATCGCGGGGGAGCACGGCTTAGTGGAGCGAGTGCGTTCCTTCCGGGACTGCATTCAGCGGGTCATGCCGGCGGAGGAGCACTTTACCCAGCTTGTGCTGGCCTTCGCCGATGTGTACCTGGGAGAGCTGGAGAAGGCCCGGGAGCAGATCGCCGGCCTGGTGAACGCTTCCGACCTGTCGTTCGCCCAGCGCCTGGAACTGGCACGGCTTGCGCTGAAAGCCCTGGCGCCGGAGCTGGCACTGCAGGTGCTGGAACACACGGAAGTGCCGGCACTACCCCAGGAAGACGATCCCCAGAGAGAAGAGACGGAATGGAATATCGACCGCTATTGGAAAACCTATATCGAGGCACTGCTCCAGGCCGGCCGGCTGGAAGAGCTTGACGAGCTTCTGCCGCGTATAGGAGCGACCAACGAGCGCCGCATCCCCTATGCCTTTATCGTGCAGGCCTTCCTGAAGCGGCAGGATTATGCCCGGGCGATCGAGTATGCGGACCGCATACCGGAGCTGGCCGGCAGGGGCCTCTTGCGGGGCCTGGTGGCCGCCGCGCAGGGCAAAATGGATTGGGCCAGGGACGAATGGTGGCGGGTAGTGCGGGAGCCGCTGGACGCCCAGCGGCTGAAATTCGATGCCTGGATGGAGTGTGCCCTGCGCCTGGATGACCAGGAGAAGATGGCGTCGGCGCTGGAGGCCGGCACACCGGCGCTGGAAGACGCGGCCTGGTTCCGCATGTACCGCTCCCTCTATCAGGCCAAACATGGGGAGCCGGCGGAAGCCCTGCCGGCCTTCCGCGAAGCCCTCCAGGACATACTCGACCTGGTGGAAGTTCCCGTGTCCGAAGAGTGGGTGATCTGGCATACCACAGGGTTGGTGGAACATGTCCTGCCAGAGGATGCGCGAGGGGAATTCCTGGCCGCGATCCAGGAGGCAACAAGGAACAGGCCGGCACACACCGCTCAGCAGGAGGGATGAAAGGGCTATGCGGGCTGTCGTACAGCGGGTGGTGCGCTCATCCGTGAGCGTGGATGGCAAGGTGGTCGGGCAGATCGGCAAGGGCTTGAACGTGCTTATCGGGGTGCGCCAGGGCGATACCGAGGAGCAGGCGCGCTGGCTGGCCCACAAGATCGCCGGCCTGCGCATCTTCGAGGACGAACAGGGCAAGATGAACCTCTCCGTGCGTGACGTGGGCGGAGAGGCGCTGGTCATCTCGCAGTTCACCCTGTACGGCGACGCGCGCAAGGGCTTCCGCCCCAGCTTCGTGGATGCCGCCCCGCCCGAGATCGCATCCCCGCTGATCGATCGCTTCGTGGAGTTTCTGCGCGAGGAAGGGGTTCCCGTCCAGACCGGGGTGTTCCAGGCGATGATGCTGGTGGAAATCTACAACGACGGTCCGGTTACCATTATTCTGGAGAGGTGAACCATGCTCACACAAGAAAGGACGTTCGAGGGAGCAAAGGGGCTTCGCATTTTCTACCGGTACTGGGCGCCGGAGGGCCGGCCTCCCCGCGCCATCATCCTGCTGATTCACGGCTACGCCGAGCATGCCGGCCGCTATCTGGCCCTGGCCGAGTTCCTCACCGGGCGCGGCTACGGCATCTATGCCCCCGACCTGCGCTCTCACGGCCGCTCCGAGGGGGAGAAGGCGCTCATCGACAGCATGGATTACATGCTGGAGGACCTGCGCAAACTGCTGGACATCGCCCAGGGGGAGCATCCGGGCTTGAAGACCTTCGTCATCGGCCATTCCATGGGCGGCCTGCTGGCGACGTGTTTTGCTATCCTCCATCAGGAGCGGCTTGCCGGCGTCGTGCTGTCCGGCGCGGGATTGATGCCAGGCGCCGGCGTGTCCCCGCTCCTCAAATTCGTCAGCCGGGTCCTGGCGGTCGTGGCCCCGCGCCTGCCCCTCCAGGAGCTGGACAGCGCCTGGCTCTCCCATGACCCGCAGATCGCCCGCGACTATGACACCGACCCCTTGAATTATCGGGGCAAGGTGATGGCCCGCACCGCCGCGGAGATGCTGCGCAAGGCGGACTGGGCGCTCCCTCGGATACCGGAAATCCGCATCCCCCTGCTGTGCTTGCACGGCGGGGAGGACAGGCTGGTCAGTCCGGAGGCCGGCCGCTATGTCTATGAGCACGCCGGCTCCAGCGATAAGACCCTGCACATCTTCGACGGCCTCTATCACGA
>JAPWUQ010000157.1 GCA_028275445.1 Anaerolineae bacterium
TTGGTGGTGTCCAGCAGATACACTGATGCCATTGTCATGCCTCCTGTGCGAAAAGGTTTGGGATAGTGCGAGAAACCGACCTCGCCGGCATCAGCTCTTCGTCGAGCGGAAGCGTCCTTAAGAGGGTGAAAGAAAAAGCCGACTCACCAGGTTTGGCGAGCCGGCCGAATCAGCCCTGAATCGTTGCCCACGCGCGCCTAACCTGCCGCCCATTTGGGAGGTTGCGGTTGCGGTCGCTTGTACGGCAACGGTTGCAGAACAGCCAGCATACAGATACCCTTTGTACCACTTGTTGGAGATACTATACCACAGAACCAAAAAACTGTCAAGAGGCATTTTTGGGGTATGGAAAGGCCATGAACACGGTATGCCCGTGCGGGAGCAAACGAGCCGGCGGATCGGGGATGGGTCTCGGGACCGGAGGTAGGGGCGGTGCTTTTTCGATATCCGCGGCACCTCTGGACGTTCGGCCCCGCCTGGTGTATAATGAAATCAGCACCGGAGGGGACGCGTTCACGGCCAGGCCGGCGAAAGGAGGAAACGTCCGATGAACGTCTTCAACCGCATCATCATGGTGCTGTTATTCATCGCCATCATCGCCCTGGTGGTGGTCACACTGCGCTGGCCCTTCGCCACGATCTCCGTCGTCCGCAATTTCCTGGACTGGGCCGAAGCCCAGATAAACCCCTACACCTGGCCCATCATGCTGGCCGGCGGCATCCTCATCGGCCTGCTGTGCCTCCTGCTCATCATCCTGGAACTGCGCCGGCCGCGCCGCAAGATGGTGCCCATCCGCAAAGTCAGCGGGGGCAAGGCGTTCCTGCTGACCGAGTCGGTGGCCCGCCGGCTGGCATGGTATATCGGCCGGCTGTCCGACGTCTCCCGCGTTGCCCCCACCGTCTGGGCGCGCGGCAACGGGGTGGATGTGCGCATTGACCTGGAGATGGCGCCGCAGGTGGACGTGCCCATGAAGACCGAGGAAGTGCTGGCCGTGGTGCGCGAGCAGGTGGAGGACAAGATGGGGCTGAAACTGCGCCGCGTGCGGGTGCAGGTGCGCAGTGCGCCCTTCCCGAAGGAGCCGGCGGTCATTTCCGCGCCGCCTCCGCCGGCGCCGGCCCCCTCAACGCCGCCGGCCGACGAACTCGACCAGCCCCCCGGATAATTCCAGGCGCTGGATATCCCAGCCCGGGATGACCCGCCTTTCCCACCACTGGTTGGCCTGGCGCGAGAGCACCGCGCAGAGCAAGGCCGGCATCTTCAGCCGGCCCACCTGAATCTCCTGGCACGCCCACCGCCAGCGGCCGGCGCCGCCACTTTCCAGGCGCCAGCGCATCCGCAGGCACAGCGGCCAGGCCAGGATGCGCCGGAGCCGCAGTGCGGCGTCGAATTCCCCCGGGGTGAATTCCACCTGCAGGCCGGCCAGCACCGCGCGCGAGGGATCCGCGACCAGACAGCGGGCGAGGGCCTGGAACTGCGCCGGCGTCATCGCTGTGGAAACCTCGCGGCCGGCGGCCAGGCGTTCCAGGACCTGCCGGCTTTCGTCCGGGCAGGGCATGCTCCGCCAGTCAGGGGGACAGCCGGCGGGCGCGAGCGCGCGGAACAACAGCGCCGCGAGCACCAACGCCGCCGTGAGGCCTATCAGCACCCGTTTCCAGCTTGCTCCGAGCATGACGTCCCTATCCCGCCAGGGGGATGCTGCCCGCTGTCATTTTGTCCTTTGGCCAATCTATTGTAATATATCGTCAGTAACTGGCAACACCCCGGCAGGGAAGGGAGCGAGCCTCGGATGCCCCAGGAGGAAGCACCGCACCAGGATGTAGAGCAGGCGCCGGCCGGCGAGCAGGAGCAGAGGCCGGCGGCGTCCGCGCCGGCGGACCTGGTGCCGTTCGTCGAAGCCATTTTGTTCGTCGCCGATGAGCCGGTCTCGGTGGAGCGCCTGGCCGCCACCCTCATGGTGGACCAGGAGATGGTGGAGCAGGCGCTGGACATCCTGCGGGGCCAGTGCGCGGCACGCGGGGTGCGTCTCCAGCGCAAGGGCCACCGCGTTCAGATGGTCACCGCGCCGGAGACCGCGGAGGTGGTTGAGCGCTTCCTGGGGCTGGATGTCACCAGCCGGCTCTCGCCGGCGGCGCTGGAGACCCTGGCCATCGTCGCCTATCGCCAGCCCATCACCCGCGCCGAAGTGGATGCGATCCGCGGTGTGCAGTCCGATTCCGTCCTGCGCACCCTGGTGAGCCGAGGATTGATCGAGGAAGTCGGCCGGCTGGAGCAGGCCGGCCGGCCCATCCTGTACGGCACCACCTTCGAGTTTCTCCAGTACTTCGGGCTGGAGGACCTTTCCCAGCTCCCACCGCTGGAGCCGGAGGAAAGCGCCCCGGCGGGGACCCCGGAGAGCTGAGCGATATGACGGCACGCCGGCGCTGGCTGTGGGGGCTTCTCATCGGGCTGGCCGCCCTGCTGAACGTGGGCTTTGGGCCGGCCCTGCGCACCACGGACACCGCCGGCAGTGCGCTGTACCCTGAGCAGGCTCGGCTCCTGGCAGAGACCTGGGCCGGCCCCGGGATTTCCGCGCCGGCCGCGGTCATTTACGATGTGGATGCCGGCCAATTCCTGCTCGAGCGGAACGCGCACCAGCGCCGGCCGCCGGCCAGCCTGACCAAGATCGCCACGGCCCTGGTGGCCCTGCGCCGGCTGAATCTGTCCCAGACGGTGACGGTGGGCGATGAGGTACAGGTCGAGGGCATGCGCATCGGGCTGACCCCCGGCGACACGCTGACCGTGGAAGCCCTGCTCTATGGGACACTGCTCAACTCGGGCAACGATGCGGCCGCGGCCTTGGCGGTGGCGGCCGCCGGCTCCCAGGAGCGCTTTGTCGAAGAGATGAATGCCCTGGCGGCAGAGCTGGGGCTTCAGGACACGCACTTCGTCAATCCGCACGGCCTGGACAGCGCGGGGCATTATTCCAGCGCCTATGACCTGGCCCTGCTGGCCAACGCCGCGCTGAAGAACCCGACCTTCGCCACCATCGTTGCCGCGCCGGCGAAGGAGCTGGATGGATGGCAGTTCCACACCACCAATCAGCTCCTGGGCGCCTATCCCGGGGTGGATGGGGTGAAGACCGGCACCACCGATGACGCCGGCGAATGCCTGGTCGCCTCCGCCACCCGGCACGGCCACCGGGTCATCACGGTGGTGCTGGGGAGCACCGATCGCTATGCGGACACGCGGGCACTGCTGGACTTCTATTACAGCCATTACCAGTGGGTGCGGTTGGAACTGCCGGCGGGCCGGCTGAGCGTGGAAACCGATCTGCAGGGCCATCTCCGGCGCTATGCCCTGCCTACAGCGGTAGAAGTACTGCTGGCGCGATGGGAATCCCCCTGGCTGGGAATGACATGGCAGGGCGATGGGCAGGGAAGCTGGCAGGCCGTGCGCTTCTGGGTGGGGAGCCGGCTGATCACGGAACAGCCCGTGCAGGTCTATCAGGTATATTAGGGCGGGGAATGGCGGAAGAGAGACTGCAGAAAGTGCTGGCCAATGCCGGCGTCGCCTCGCGGCGTACGGCGGAGGAAATGATCAAAGCCGGCCGCGTCACCGTCAACGGGCAGGTGGTCACCCAGCTCGGCACCAAGGTGGACCCGGCCCGCGACATGATCGCGGTAGACGGCAATATCGTCGCGGTGGGCGCCGGCCGCATCTATGTCCTGCTGAACAAGCCGGTCGGGGTGATTTCGTCAGCGAGCGACCGCTGGGGCCGTAAGACGGTGCTGGACCTGGTGGGGCTCCCCGGCCGGGTCTACCCGGTGGGCCGGCTGGACCTGGACAGCGAGGGGCTGATCCTCCTCACCAATGATGGGGAGGTGACGAACGTCCTGACCCATCCGCGCTACGGCCAGCAGAAGACATACCTGGCGCTGGTGCGCGGGGAGCCGAGCGATGCCGTGCTGGAGCAGATGACGCGCGGCGTGGAACTGCCTGACGGCACAGCGAAGGCCCAGGACGTTCGGCGCATCGCCGGCGTCCCAAACAGCGCGCCCGGCATGACCTTGCGCAAACCCGAGGGAATGACATGGCTGGAGATCACTCTGCTGGAGGGCCGCAAGCGCGAGATCCGGCGGATGCTGGAAAAGCTCGGCCACCCGGTGGAGCGACTCATCCGCATCCGGATGGGGCCGCTGACGCTGGGCCGGCTGGCCCCGGGGGAATGGCGTCATCTGACGCCGGCGGAAGTGCGCGCACTGCGGGCCCTGGTGGAAAAGGCGCGCAAGCCGCAGAGGCCGCAGAAAGAGCCGAAGCCGGCCCGCCAGGCCAGGCCGTCTGCCCGGAGGACGTCTCGTCCGACCGCTCGCCGCAATCCATCACCACGCAAGGAACGAGGGGGAAAAGGACAGCGTTGAACAGAATGCCTTCGACCATCGCCATTGACGGGCCTTCGGCCTCGGGCAAGAGCACGCTGGGGGGCCTGCTGGCGGAACATCTGGGCTATATTTATTTCGATACGGGCGTCATGTATCGGGCAGTGACGTGGGAGGCCATCCGCCGCGGCATCCCCATTGAGGACGAGCCGGCGCTGACGCGCCTGGCCCAGGAGATCGTCATAGACGTCACCCGGCCGACGGCGGCGGACGGCCGGCAGTACTCCGTGTTCATTAACGGCGAGGATGTGACGTGGGACCTGCGGCGCGACGAGGTGGATAAGGCTGTCTCACCGGTCTCCGCCTACCCGGGTGTGCGCGCGGCGCTGACCCAGCAACAGCGCCGCATCGGCCAGGGCGGTCACATCGTCATGGTAGGGCGCGACATCGGCACGGTGGTGCTCCCGGAGGCAGAGCTGAAGCTCTACCTGACCGCCTCGCTGGAGGAGCGGGCCCGCCGGCGCTACCTGGAGAAGCTCCAGCGGGGCGAGCAGGTTACTTATGAGGAAGTGCTCGAGACGCTCCGCCGGCGCGACGAGATCGACAGCTCGCGGGCAGTGGCTCCACTGCGGCCGGCGGACGACGCCATCATTATTGACACCGAGAACCTGGGCGTCCAGGAAGTGTTCCAGTGCGTGCTGGAGATTATCCATGACCCGGAACACTGAGCCGCAAACGGTCAGCCGAAGCCAGAGACTGCGGCGCCGCATCTACCGCATACCGCGGCTGACACGTTCGGTGCTGAACCGTTTGCTCCGCTTCCTGACCCGTCATCTGATCCGCTTTGAAATCATCGGCAAAGAGAACATCCCTCGGCAGGGGCCGCTCATCGTCTACATCAATCACGTGAACTTCCTCGACCCGGTGCTGGCCTGTGCGCTGGTGCCGCGTGATGTCGTGCCCCTTTCCAAGGTGGAAAATCTGCGCCATCCGCTGATCGGGCCGCTGGCCAAAGCGTACGGCGCCATCCCGGTGCGGCGCGGCGAGCCGGATATGTACGCCTACCGCAGTGCGCTGTCGGTGCTGGAGCAGGGCAAGGCGCTCCTGATAGCGCCGGAGGGCACGCGCAGTGGGCACGGCCGGCTCCAGGAGGGCAAGGACGGCATGACCCTCCTCGCCCTGCGCACGGGCGCAGTGCTGGTCCCTATTGGACTGGTCGGACAACAGCATTTCCGCCGCCGGCTCCAGCGCCTGCGCCGCACCCATGTGCGCGCGGCCGTCGGCCGGCCCTTCCGCTTCCAGGCGCCGGCCGGCGTCGAGATCACCCGCGAGGTGGTGCGCGAGATGACGCGCGAGGCCATGGGCGAGCTGGCCCGGCTCCTGCCGCCGGAGTGGCGCGGCGTCTATGCCGATTCAGCCGAGGCCCCGCGCAGGTGGATCCGCTATGAAGACACCCCCACAGACAGCGCCTGAGGCCTGCGGGAAAATCACCGGCGTTGCCGCCGGCAGTCTGGCCGCCCGCGCCGGCCTGCGCGCCGGCGACTGCCTGGTGGAGGTCAACGGCCTGCGCGTGCGCGACGTCATTGACGTGCAGTACGCCGCCGCCGAGGAATGGGTGGAATTCGTGGTCTGGCGAGATGGCCGGCTTCTGCGGAAAGAGGCCGAACGCCGCTACGGCGAGGAGATCGGGCTCAGCTTTGCGGATGACCTCTTTGACGGCCTGCGCCAATGCAATAACCACTGTCCCTTCTGCTTCGTGAAACAGCTCCCCGCCGGCCTGCGCCCCAGCCTGTACATTCAGGATGACGACTACCGCCTGTCGTTCCTCCAGGGGAGCTTCGTCACCCTGACCAATTTGACCGAGGAGGATTGGGAACGGCTGGAGGAACAGCGCCTCAGTCCCTTGTACGTCTCGGTGCACGCCACGCAGGAGGAGGCCCGCCGGCGCCTGCTGGGGCGCCGCGACGCCCCGCCCATCATGGCACAGCTTCGCCGGCTCATCGAGCTGGACATCACCGTACACACCCAAATCGTGGTCGTGCCGGGGGTGAACGATGGGGATGTGTTGGCGCAGAGCCTGGAGG
>JAPWUQ010000158.1 GCA_028275445.1 Anaerolineae bacterium
GTGATTCAGCCGGATGCCCTCACGGTCATCATTGGCGAGCGCATCAACCCCACTGGCCGCAAGAAGCTGGCCGCCGCGCTGGTCGCCGGCGACCTGGAGTACGTGCGCCGCGAGGCCATCGCCCAGGTGCGCGAGGGCGCCCATGTGATTGACGTCAACGTGGGCGCCGCCGGCGTGGATGAGGTAGACCTCCTGCCCAAGGCGGTGCTGGCTGTCGCAGAGGTCGTGGATGTCCCGATCTGCATCGACAGCTCCAGCGTGGAAGCCATCGAGGCGGCGCTGGCGGTGTGCCCTGGCCGGCCGCTGGTCAACTCCGTCAACGGCGAAGAGGAAAAGCTCGCGCGCATCCTGCCCCTCGTGAAGAAATACAACGCCGCTGTCATCGGCCTGACCATGGATGACAAGGGCATTCCTAATGACCCGCACGCGCGCCTGGCCATCGCCAAGAAGATCGTGGATCGGGCGGAAGCCATCGGCATCGCTCGCGAGGATGTCATCATTGACTGCCTGGCCCTGACCATGGGCGCCGACTCCAAGGCCGGCTTGGTCACCCTCAAGACCATCGAGCTGGTGCGCAAGGAGCTGGGGAACAACATCACCTTGGGCGCCAGCAACGCCTCGTTCGGCCTGCCCGAGCGCGAGGTCATCAACGCCGGCTTCCTGGCCATGGCGGTCTACGCCGGCATGAACTGCCCCATCGTCAACCCGCGCAAGTCCCGCCTGGCCCTGGCCGTGGCGGACCTGGTGCTGGGCCGCGACGATTATGCCATGAACTACCTGCGGGCGTATCGCGAACTGCAGAAGCTGGCGCAGGAAGAGGCTCAGCAGTAGCCATCATCTCGGGGAACAAGGGAGCGGGGCCGCAACGGCCCCGCTTTTTACGTGGTGAACGTGAAGGCGATGCCGAGGGATTTGGCCTCGCGGGCCAGCCGGCGCGCCTGGGCCTCGGGCAGGAGCACTTTGGCCGGCCCCAGTTCCACCGCCGCCGCAAAGAGGGCCGGCAGTCGCTCCTTCAGCCACTTGAGCACCTCCGCGTCAGCGAATTCCAGCGCGACCCAGCGCGTCATGCGGAGGCGTGTTCCGGCTTCCCACCAGCGGGCCAGCATCTCCTGTTCCGGCTGGGCCAGCGGCCGGCCGCAGGCATGCTCGATAAAGCGCTGGATGGCCGGCAGGTTGATGCCCTGCTGACGGGCGGTCAGGAGGGAGGCCGGCGTGATGCGGTACTGCTGTGCGTGGCCGGCGCGCTCCGCAAAGCGCGCCAGTTGCAGGGCATAGTACAGCGGGCTTTCCGGATGGAGTTCCAGCACGAGCCCCTCATGGAGGTGGGCCGCCGGTGCCGGCAAGGCTTGTTCCGGTTCGGGAGCGCCAGAGATGAAACGGGCGCCGGCGTCGGTGAGGCGGAAGCAGGCGGGGGCGCCGGCGGGGTCCTCTCCCAGCTCCACCGCGCCCAGCCAGAACAGCGGCCCTTCCAGGTAAAAGCGGATCAAAGCTCCCTCCACCTTGTCCCAGGTCTCAAAGCCGCGCAGAAGCTCCCCTGATGCCGCATCCCGAATGTACCACGATTGGTAATCCCCGTCCGGCCGCTGGAAGTCGGGGTCTTCCAATCGCAGGTATTCGACCAGATCCGCGGTACGGTACGGGCTGTCAGGGGCCAGCCCCTTCAGGTGGGAGAGGAAGCGCTGGCGCGAGGCGCGGGGGTCGTTGGACCAGCCGGTAGGCTCGCACTGTAGGCCTGGCACATGTCGGAGGTCGTTCCATTCGCTGGATTCCCGCCATGCTTCTAGCAGGGAGCGCTGTTGATGGGAGCGTGGGAGCTTGAGCCACTGCCGGCTGGACTGGGGGTGCAGTGAGAGCCGGCCTTCTTTGGCCTGGGTCAGGTTCAGCTCCTGGCAGAGCTGGAGCAGAAGAGCCAGGCGAACCTTGACATAAGGTGCGTCCGGTTGGGAGAGACGGCCGGCCAGGCGCTGTGCCTCCGATTCCGCCAGAGGAACGCCCTCCCCCGTCCGGGGGTGATAGAGCTGAATGAACAGCAGGATGTGGAGGATATCCATCAGGCCGGCGCCGGCTTTCCACTGGATGCCCGCTGGCGTTTCGGCGATAGGCTCGGGGTAGGTGCCGGCGGTCCGCTCCCCCGACAGGTCCGGCAGTAGGGGGAGCAGGTCGGTGGGGATGAAGATAGTCTCCACCATATCCTCGCCCATCTGGGCGAAGCCGCGCCCGAGAAAGCCTTTGTACCAGAGCAGTTCCGCCGGGCCGGCCGGCGCCAGCCAGGGCTTTTCCCGCTCCAGCCGGCCGGGGCCAAAGCGCCGGATGGGGCCGTAGCGGTGCTGGAAGACGTGGGCGCGCAGCGCGCCGCCGGCGCGCTGGAGGTCGGCCAGCGCCTGCCGCTCCTCCGGGGTCATGCCCCGCAGGGCCTGCTGGATGGAGTCCTCGCGGAGCAGGGCCTCCGCGAGCTGGCCGGCCAGCTCCGGCCGGCTGGTTCCGCTGGCTTCCGCTCCCCGCAACCAGGCGATGGCCCGCAGATGTACCTCGTCGAAATCGTACAGCACTTTGGCCAGGGTGCGCATCGAGCCGCTTCCTCTCGCCGGCCCAGTTTGTCATTCCTTCTGCCGCCCATTATAATCAACAATGGTTGGCTGGCGCAACGCGCAGGGTTACCCCCAACCTCAGAGCGGGGTGCGTACCCAGACTTTTCGTAGAGAGGAGAGCGATGACGGAGCAAAGCGTGTTGACACCGGGCGAAGTCGCTCATCTGTTGGGCATTTCACCCTCGACGTTACGGCGCTGGTCCACCCGTTTCGCCGAATTCCTCTCGTTCGGCGCCGGCCACTCCTCTGCCGGCACCGCTTCCCATACTCACCGACGCTATACGCAGGAAGATGTCGCAGTACTGCGCACCATCCGGGATATGCTCTCGCAGGGGTTCACCTATGAACATGTCCTGAACAGCCTCTCCCTGCGCGCCGGGGTGAAGGGTTCGCGCGAGGGGGAACTGGCGGCTGTCCAGCAGGAGGCCGCGGCGCCGCCGGCGCTGACCCTGTTCACCAATGCCATGCACACCATCGCGGATGGCCAGCAGTTGCTGTTGAATTCCCAGCAGGCGAGCCGGGAACTGCTGAACGTGGTCATTCAGGACAATTTCCTGCTCAAAGAGGAGAATGCCCGTCTGCGGGAGCGCATGATGCGGCTGGAGCAGGAGCTATCGGAGAACCGCCGGCGTGCGGAAGCGCGCATCGAGATGCTGGAAAGGCGGTTGGAGCGTCTGGAATCCGCGGAAAAGGAGCCGCAGGTCCAGCCTGTGAAGCGCACACGCAGGGGATGGCTGGCGAAACTGCTGGGGCTTTAGCGCCGGCGCGTCTCCTGCGCCACCCATTCCCCCCACAGATCGTACTCGCTGGCGGCAGTCACCCGTACCGGCAGAAGGTCCCCGACTTCCGCTTCCCCTTCCACCAGGATAAGCCCGTCAATCTCCGGGGCATCGCGATAGGTGCGCCCGACGCTGATGCCGTCCCCGACCCCTTCCACCAGCATCTCCAAGACGCGGCCCACCTGTTCCTGGTTACGCCGCAGGGAGATGGCCTGTTGGCGCTCCATCAACTGGGCGTAGCGGGCCTGTTTGACCTCTTCCGGCACCTGGCCGGGCATTTCGGCGGCCGGCGTGCCCTCTTCCGGGGAAAACACGAACGCCCCCACCCAATCGAAGGCGATGGCGTCCACGAATTCCAGCAGGGTCTGGAACTCCGCCTCGGTTTCGCCCGGGAATCCGACGATGAGTGAAGTTCGCAGGGCGATGTCCGGCATGGCGGCGCGCAGGGCCTCGATCTGGGCCATGACCTTGTCCAGGTCATGGGGCCGGCGCATGCGCCGCAGTACATCCGGATGGCCGTGCTGGAGCGGGATGTCCAGGTAATGGCACACCTGCGGATGGCTCGCCATGACCTCGATGAGGCGGGGCGAGATGCGCTGGGGATAGGCGTACATGAGCCGCAACCAATCCAGCTCAGGCACGGCGCGCAGGATGCGCTCGATCAGCTCCGGCAGGGCGTCCTCCATGCCTCGGTCGGCGCCGTAGGAGGTGATGTCCTGGGCGATGAGGATGATCTCCCGCGCGCCGGCGTCCACCAGTTCCCGCGCCTCGGCAACGATATGCTCCATGGGGCGACTGCGCGCCGGCCCTTTGATGAGCGGGATAGAGCAGAAGGAGCAGGAGGCACTGCATCCGTCGGCGATCTTGAGATACGCGCTGGGGCCGGCGAACGGTCGGCCCGGCGCCGGCATCTTCTCCAGGTCCAGCGTGCCGTCCAGCCAGGCCAGCGGCTCCCCAGGCGAGGTCCGATTGGCGAGGACATCCACCAGCCGGGTGATCTCGTCCAGGCGGCGGGTGCTGAGCAGGGCATCCACGGCCGGCACTTCATCCAGCAGCCGGGTGCCCCAGCGCTGGGCGAGACAGCCGGCGGCGATGACCCGCTGGCGCCGGCGCTTGCCGCGGGTGAGTTCCCGCAGGACTTCGAGCGATTCGCGGCGGGCCGGCTCGATGAAACCGCAGGTGTTGACGATAATGACATCGGCCTGGCGCGGGTCCTCGACGATCTCATGATGCGCCAGGGCCAACTGCGCCGCCATATTTTCGCTGTCCACCACGTTCTTGGGACAGCCTAATGTCGCAATGAACACACGCATGGATGCGCTCCAGGGAGGTCTCAGAAGCCGGCAGGGCGCAGGGTCGAGGATTGGGTGGCGGGAGCGGTGGGCGTGCCGGCCGGCGGGGGTGGTGTTGGGCTGGCGGTGGGCGTCGGGGTGGGTGTGCCCTCTTGCTCGGCGACGGGGCCGGCGCCGGTGGGCACGGGCACACTGGCCGGCCCTCCTTGACGCACCCATTCTACGTCCTTGACCTCGCCGATGGCGCCCAATAGGCCGAGCGGTTCGCCGTTGACGGTGACGCGAACGCCGCCGGCGTTCCCCACGCGCAGCGCGACGCTCTCCTGGCCTTCCCAGGTGCGTGTCTCACCCGGTTCCAGGGTACCGACGAACACGCGCACACCATCCACGGTGACCTGCATCCAGGAGGTGGCGACGATCTCCACCTGGACCTCCACACCGCGGTAGACCTTTGGGGTGGGAGTGGAGGTCGGGGTAGGGGTGGGCGACGCGGTGGGCGACGGGGTGATGGTTGGGCTGGGGATGGGTGAGGACGCCGCCGGCGGTGTGCCCGGCAGTTCCGGTGTAGCGGTGTTCACAGCGGCCTGGGTGGTTGGAGAGGGGACGCCGCCGGCCGGCGGCAGGATGCCGCGCAGGAACGAGGGCAGGCTGTCGCGGCCGACGGTGGAGAAGTACCATACTCCCACGATGGCCAGCGCGATCACCAGCAGGATGATGGAGGCGAGCCGCGCCGACGAGCGGGCCGGCTCCATCAGGGGCACTTCCACCGGTTCATCCAGGGAAAGGCGGGCGGCCGGACCAGATTCACCGTTGTTGGGCTGGGCGATTAACTCTTTGTAGCGCCGAAGCGCCTCGTTGGGGTCCAGCCCTAGGAAGCTGGCGTAATTGCGCAGGAAGCCGCGCGTATATACATCTCCAGGAAGCCGGGAAAAATCCTCTTCTTCGAGTGCGGCGAGGAACTGGGCGCGAATGCGCGTCTCTCGCTCCACATCTTCCAGGCTCAGCCGTTTGGCCTCACGAGCCTGGCGCAGCCAGGAGCCCAATTCGGTCATGGGGCAGACTCTCCTCGAATGCGACACGTTACGCGTACTATACGTTGGCCGGCGCTGTTTGTCAAAATCGCCCAGGCGCTGGCATTTTCCCAAATCAACCTTTCAGGGCTATAATCCCTGCCGGCGGTGGCGCTGTCCACGACCTTTGGAAGGCAGAGGATGGTATCATGACCTATCGCCCTGCATTGCACGCTTTGCTCGATTGGATTCGTCCGTATGCCGACGCCGTCATCCTCGACGCTCAGATCGGGCCGTTCTGGACGGCAGTATTGAGCCGGCGCTGTGGGCTGGCCTCCACGCCGCACCTGAGCCATGCGGATGCGCTTCTGCATCCCCCGTCCCTGCGCCGGGAGGAGCTGATCGGCCGGCCGGTATGGGAGGTGGCGCAGTGGGTGCTGGGCGACGAGCCTGTGCGTGCCGGCGCCGGCCTGGCGGCCATCAATTCGGTGATTGAGCCGGATCCCTCTCACTGCCGGCAGATGAACGCCAAGGACCTCCTGATTCAACGGGCGCTGGGGCATCGCGTGGCGATCGTCGGGCACTTCCCCTTCACGGACGAGGTGCGAGCCGCGGCCGGCGAGCTGTGGGTGCTGGAGCTGAACCCCCGCCCCGGGGATTTGCCGGCGCATATGGCTCCCCAGGTCATCCCGCAAGCCGATGTCGTCGCCATCACCGGCGTGACGCTCATCAA
>JAPWUQ010000027.1 GCA_028275445.1 Anaerolineae bacterium
AGGGCCGGCCGGCCAGGACGTTCGCCGGCGCGCCCTCCCATTCGCTGGGCACCGTCTGCAGGGCGATCAGCGGCTCGATCCTCTGCCAGGCCGGCTCCCCAGCCGGCCCGCCACCGCCGCACTCGTAGTACGAGGCCAGCAGACCCGGGACGTCGGCGGACGCATCGAAGTAGGCCGGCGGCACAGCCTCCCACTCGCCGGCGCCGCGCTGCCACCGCAGCGGCACATCTACAGGGAAGCCCTGGAACTCGCCGGCCGCCTGCAGGCTGTGCCAGCCTTCCGCCAGGTACAGGGCTGTGCCGGCGGCCGGCTGGCCGTCCACCTGCACATCCACCGGCCCACTGCCCTCGGCCCGAAAGCGGTATGTATCGTACGCTGGGACATACACTGCGCCCGCCCATTGTACCCCAAAGGGCGGAGAAAGGGGAATCTCGCCGGCCTCCTGTTCCACCCTCAGCGCCGGCGCCCGCATCGTCAGGTTTGCGGAACCCGTGCCGCCTCTAATAACCCGCAGGGTCAGGCCGCGGCGCGCCGCGGCCTCTTCTTTGCGCACCAGCACCAGCCGGCAGGCATAGCGCCCATACGGGCTTTCCAGGGACATCTCCTCCGCGCCCGGATAAAAGGCCCGCACCGCCGCGGCCAGTGCCGCCCCATCATACGGTTGACAGGCGACATAGGCCAGGTCCAGCGGGAGCTCCTCGTGGATCGGGAGGGCTTCGGCCAGGGACATGATGCGCCGGCCGGGCGGCTCGCCGGCCAGCCAGGCGAAATCCTGCCCCGGGTTGTAGAACGGGAAGTTCGCCATCAGGTAGATATAGCGCTGACCCTGAAAGCCGGCCAGCGTGCTGGCCAGGGCGCTGATGTCGCGGTCGAACTCGGCGCGCACGCGCGGATCGCGGATCTGCCGGCCGAAGAAGAGGCCCAGGTTGCTGGCGGCGGCCAGGAGCAAGAGCACCCCCAGCAGGCCGGCGGCCAGGCTCCGCCGGCGCGGCGCCAGGCCTTCCCGCAAGCCCCACAGCCTTTGGACGGGCAGGCCGGCCAGCAAATAGACCGCCGGCATCGCCAGGGCGATGCGGTGACTGCGGAATTCCGCCGGCAGGACGCCGCCGCCGATCAGGGTGACCAGGAACCATATCACCACGAATGCGTTCGGGCCGCGCCAGATGCCGGCCAACGCTATCACCAGCCCCAGCGCAAACAGGACGCCGCTGACAGGGTCCAGCGCCGGCGTGCCGGGCAGGTTGGCCGCCGGCCAGCTCTCCCCTTCCAGGTTATAGAACAGGAGCGCGCGGACAAGGCGAGGACCCAGAGGCTGGGCCGGCGCGGCGGAGGGATGGAACAGGGCCGGCAGGATCGAGGTGAAGCGCTCCGTCAGCGCGACCTGCGGCTCCCGGTAGACGAAGCCGGCGTAGGGCGCGGCAAAGACCGCCAGCGAGACCAGCAGGACCGCCAGGCCGGCCAGGTGACCGCGCAGGGACTGCCAATAGAGGTACCCGCGGCCGGCGGAATGGCTGTGCCGGATTTCCCACAGCCGGCGCACAGCGGCACTGCCCATCAGCACCAGCGCGAACAGCGGCACCAGCTTGAACGAGGCATGGCTGTACAGCCCCAGGGCCAGGGCCAGGCCAGCGGTGAAGTAGGGGGCCTTCCCCCGCGTGCGGAGCGCCCGCGCCAGGCAGGCCAGCGCGATGAGGGCGCACAGCAGGTCCGGCACCACCGGCAGGACCAGCCGGGAGAGAGCGATGCGGTAGCGGGAGACGGCCAACAGGAACGCGGCCGCCAGCGCCGGCGCCGGCCCCAGCAGTCGCCGCGCCAGAAAATAAAAGGGCAGGCACAGCAGAGCGCCCATGATGGCGAAGGGGAGCCGTAGGGCAAAGGTGGTGGGACCGAAGAGGAGGAACGAGAGAGCCACCGGATACACGCTGGTGGGATACTGCCAGGGAAGCCCATCGTGGTGCAGGACGCTGTAGGCGTCCTTGCCCATCTGGGCCTCGTCGTTCCAGGAGATGCCGCCGGCCGGCGGGAAGTCCCCCAGGCCGGCCAGCGTCACGGCAAAGGCCAGCGCCATGACCAGCGCCACCGCCGCGGCCTCGCCGGCCCAGCGCCGGCGCGTCTCCCAGCCGCGGCGCAGGGCGGCCAGGGGTTGATAGCCATCCCAAAGCGCCATGCCGGCCAGGACGATGAGGCCGCCGGCCAGGTACCACCTCCAGGCAGTGCGCACCGCGTCCCAGCGCCAGAAGCACTGCCAGCCGGCCCAGCCCAATGCCGCTGTGCCGCCCAGGGTCAGCGCGATGCCGGCAGTGGTGCGAGCGGAATGCCGGCGCGGGGGCCGGGAGACCGCCGGCCCCGCGGCGGAGGCCGTGTCCGCCTTCCCGCCGGCCAGCGCCGCCAGCAGTCCTCCCAGGACGAAGAGGGCGCCGGCCGCCGGCGCATAGGCCCGCTCCTTCAGCAGGAGCGCCTGGCCCAGCATGCCCAGGAGCAGGCCCGTCAGCAGGAAAAACGCCGGCCGCGTCCATCCCTGCCCCTTCGCCATGTGCCTGCCCATGCGTCCGGCCCCCTACCGCACCTGGAAGGTCTGGACGCGGTGATTGTACACATCGGTGACGGCGACGAGGCCGTCAGGGCCGGCCGCGACCCCTACCGCCTTGCGGAACTGCCCCGGCCCCGTTCCTTCGCCGCCCCACTGGCCCAGGCGATTGCCCTGGCCGTCGTACACCAGCACGATGTGCGCCTCGGGATCGGTCAGGAAGAGCCGGCCCGCGGCATCCACCGCCAGATGGGGGCTGTCAGTGGTATTGGCGCCCGAGATCGGCCATTCGCCCAGGTAGCCGCCGGCGGAATCCAGCACCTCCAGGCGCATGTTCAGCACATCGGCGATATAGATGCGCCCCAGGGAGTCCACCGCCGCATCGGTGGGCTGATTGACCTGCCCGGGGCCGGCGCCGAAGCCGGCCAGCACCGCCAGCAGTTCGCCCTCCGGCGAGAGCTTCAGGAGGCGCGAGCCGCCGGTGTCCGCCACATAGATATTGCCGGCCAGGTCAACGCCCAACCCGCGCGGCCCGTACATGGCCAGGTCCGCGCCGAACTCCTTCTCGAAAGCGCCCTCCGGGCTGAAGCGGGCAATCACCTGGCGCGCCACATCCAGCACGTACACCCGTCCGTCGGGCGCCACTGCCACATCGAAGGGCTCCCGCAGGGGTTCCGCCGCTGTAGTCCACGCCGCGATGAAGTCGCCCTGGGCGGAGAAGACCTGCACGCGCCCATTGCCGGCATCGGCCACATACACGCGCCCCTGTGCGTCCATCGCCACGCCGCGCGGGGTGCGGAACTGCCCAGGCGCGTCCCCTTCACTGCCCCAACTGGCTACCAGGTCCACGCCGGCCACCGGTGGAACGGGGCCGGCGGCGGGAATGGCCGGCGCGCTCGGCAGGGCGGGCAGTTCCTCCAGCGAGACGCCGGGCGGGCGCAGGTAGTGCGCCGGCACCAGCTCATGCGCCCCGCCGGGCGGCGTCCACCACAACTCGATCTTGCGCCCGCCGTCCACCTGGAAATAGCGCAGGATGATGTCGTGGAATCCCTCGCTGAGCTGGATCATCCCCTCGCGGTAGACGTCGCCGTGATGTCCTCCATTGTCCACGATCATCTGGCCGTCAATGAAGAGGTACGAGCCGTCGTCGGAGTTGGTGCCGAAGGCATAGACGCCGGCGCGCGGGATGTAAATTTTGCCGACCCATTCGATGCTGAAGGGCGCCGGCAGGGGATCATTGGGCGCGATGTACGGGTCGATCTGGATCAGCGCCGGCTGGCCGCCGAATTGATCCGCCCCATGGAAGTAGCGCCCCAACAGGCCAAACTGGGACAGCCCTTCGTCGTACAGGTACACTTGGGGGACAGCCTCTTCGGTGCCGCCCGGCGGCGTCCAGCGCAGGTGCAGGCCGGCCGGCAGAGACGTGAACTGCGCGGTCACCCGGATGGGATGGAAGCCGGCCGGCAGGCGGCGTGCTGTTTCCTGGCGCTCTCCCTCCGCCGTCAGTACCTCCTCCTCCCCCAGCACCAGCACTGCCCGGCCGCCGCGGCACTCGAGGGAGAGCACATAATCCCCATAGGCCGGCACGAAGAGGGAACCGCGCCACTCCGCGGAGAAAGGCAGGGACAGCGGCGGTGTCTCCCATTCCAGGTCGAGGGTTGGGTCGCGGCGGGTGAAGGCCGGGGTTCCCTCAATGTCGGGGCCGGCGTAATAGGCCGCCGGCAGGCCCTGGATGCCGGTGATGTCCTCCGGGGTAAGGGCATAGCTGTAGAACGCTACCTGGCCGTAGCGGTCCGTATGGATCCCGAGGCGGCCGCTGGGATACAGCTCCTGCAGGCGCTGGACGATGCTCTGGTGCGCCGGCTCCAGGATGAACATGACCGGCTGGGTGACCGCCTCGCGAATGGGCAGGTGTCGGTTGACCAGGAAGTCCTCGTACGGGATGCGGTAGTCAATGAACTTAATGGCGGAGTGGTTGGTCAGCGCCGGCGAGATGAGCAGGCGGTGCGTGCGGCCGTGCTCCAGGGCGAACTGAGCGGCCATGTTCTGGTCCGGGTCAAAGTCGTAGTACACGGCGCGGTCGCCGGCCTGCTTGTGGAAATAGGCGTCGGCGTTCAGCCAGCCGCTGAAGGCCAGCAGGAGCACGCCGGCGGCCAGCACCCCGCGACTGCCCCACGGTTGAAAGACCCGCCGGAACAGGGCGATGGTGGGATTCCAGAAGGCGGCCACCGCCAGGAACACCGCCGGCAGATTAATGATGGTGCGCAGGGAGTGCGGATTGGAATCGGCCAGGGACAGCACGCCCGGCAGTGCGCCGATCGGCAGCCACAGCCACAGGATGAGATGCTCAGGATCGCGCCAGCGGTACAGCGCGTACCCCAATCCCAGCATGAAGAAGATAGCGCTCCAGCGGTCCAGCATGGGGGCGTTGGGCAGGTTGTGGCGCGGACGCGGGTCTCCCTGGTAGACAAACATCAACGCGGTTTTGCGGATGTTATCTTTCAGCGGCTGGTAACTCCCCTCCCGCTCGATATCCTGCATGACCGAGGCCTGCGTGGCGCGGTGGGTGAAATCCTCGGGGAAGCGGGCGAAGTAGACTGCCAGGGGGCCGAACCCGATGATGGCCGCGACGGTCAGGGCCAGCACGCCGGCCCAGATGCGCCGCAGGAGACCGGGCCATGCCAGGATGTGGAGCAGGAGGTACAGCGTCACGATGACCGGAAAGACGCGGTAGCCCAGATACCCCTGCAGTCCCAGGCCGAGGGCCAGGCCGGCCCAGGCATAATCGCGCCAGCGCCCGGTGCGCAGTGCCCGCGCCAGGAACCACATGGTCAGCACGGCGAAGAAGGGCGTCAGCACCGCCTCGAACACGACGCGGCTGAAATTGACGTGCCAGCGCGAGACGGCCAGGGCGAAGGTCGCCCACTGTGCCGGCCGCATCCCGAACCACTCCCGCACCAGGAAGTAAAACGCCGCCACCGTCGCCAGCCCGATGAAGGCGGTGACCAGGCGCATGGCCAGCACCCCTTCACCGAACAGGCGGAATCCCAGAGCCAGCAGGTACAGGAACAGGGTGGGATGGCCGTTGCTGGCGCGGGTATACGGGATGTAGACGCTGGAATCCAGGAGCTTGAGCGCCTCCAGGCCGTTGTCGGCCTCGTCCAGATAGGCGGCCGGCGGGAACTGCCCCAGGTGATAGAAGCGCATGCCGGCGGCCGCCAGCATCAGCAGGGCGAAAACAATCAGCTCCTGCCGATGGCGCTGGAAGAAATCCCTGGAAAGCCGGGGAAGCTTCTCCACCGGGCTGATGGCCATCACGATAACGCCGGCCAGCCACAGCCCCAGGCCCAGGTTGTCCGCCGTGCGGGAGTAAAAACGGAGCATGCCGGCCGAGGCCAGCACCGCTCCCCCGCACCAGGCCGCCAGCCGCCCGCGCGCCGGCAGGGGCACCGCGGCCGGCTGGGCGCGCGCCGGAAGCTGGAGAGGCACCTCGCGCACCGCCAGGACAAAGAGCACGGCGGCCGCGCCGTACAGCAGGAGCGCATCGCGGATGATCCCTTCCGTCTCAAACTGGCGCTGGGCCATCAGCGCCAGGATCAGCGCCGTCAGCCACAGCACCACATGGCGCAGGGTGAGCCTGGTTTCCGCTGTGTTCATTCTGTCCGCTCAAATATGTAGATGGTCCTCGTCTCCCCATCCAGCACGTAAATGCGGCCGGCCGCATCCACCGCCAGCCCCACCGGGCGCCGCATATCCCCGCCGGCCCACCACACCACCGTGGAGCCGTCCTGCGCATACTCCCAGACCCGGCCGCGGTCCGGGTCCGCCATGTAGAGCCGGCCCTGCGGCGCGATGGCCATCGCCGGCGCCAGGAAGTCGCTGGCCCAGGGCACCGCCCACTGGCGCAGGACCGTGCCCTCGCCGCTAAAGACCTGCAGGCGCTTGTTCAGCAGGGTATCGGCCACGAAAATGCTCCCGTCGGGAGCTACCGCCAGGTCCGCCGGCTGATCCAACTGGCCGATGCCGGCCCCCTGCGTGCCGAAACTGCGCACCAGCTCGCCAGAAGTCGAGAGGATCACAATGCGGTTGGAGCCGGTGTCGGCGATGGCCAGCTCGCCGGCCGGCGTCCAGGCCAGTCCGCGCGAGCCGTACAGGCCGGCCGTTTCGCCCAATTCCCCAGTGGGTTTCCCGTTCGCGTCGAAGCGCACCAGCCGGGAGCGGCCGGCGTCCATCACGTACAGGCCGCCGTCCAGCGCCGGCGCCAGGTCCGAGGGGTCCTGCAGGAGCCCCTCGCCCCACCAGGCGCGGAAGCGTCCGCCGGCATCGAAGACCGCCACCGCTTTTTTGCCGGCATCCGAGACGAAGACGTCCCCCTGCGGCCCGACGGCGATGTAGCGCGGCTCCTGGAGCCAGCGGGCGGCCGGCCAGGCCGCCAGCAGTTTCGCCGATACTTCCTCTACGTCCTCCATGGCGACGGCCGGCGGCGTTTCCACCGCCGGCGCGGGGGCCTGCTCCGTCATGGTGAAGGCCGGCAGGGCGCCCTCCGGCACCTTTGGCACCAGGTGCTGGGCCGGGATGGCCTCGAACTGGCCGCCCGGCGGGTGCCACTGCAGGCGCATCATGGTATATCCGCCCGGCTCGCGGTAGCGCACATGGATGGGATACACCCCCGGCTCCAGGTACACGTTCACCCCGTGGTAGCCGTGCGGCGCCTGCATGCTGTCCAGGATGACCTCGCCGTTCAGCTCCACCAGGGCGTCGGAGTTGGAGTCAATGGCGATGAGGTACGTGCCGGCCTGGTCAATCTTCAGCCCGCCGAACCACTCCACGCTGAAGGGCGCAGGGAGCGGCTGGATATGCCAGCGGAAGTTTACCTGCCAGTCCACCCGCCCGAACACCGGCACCCCGGACCACTCCAACCCCTGATAGTAATAGCCGTACAGGCCGTTCTGCAGGCCCGGCAGGATGTTGAGCGCCTCGCGCGGGATGGGCTGGGGCTGGCCGTTCGGCAGTGCCCAGTCGACGCGCACCTCGCCGCCGGCCGCCGCGTCGGCCACCAGGCGTATCGGGTGCCAGCCCTTGACCAGCAGGCGCTCCTCGCTGATCTCCCCACCGTCGGGCAGTTGGATGGGCTGGTCGTCCAGCATCAGCGAGGCCGTGCCGGTCGAACGGAGCACAAAGGTGTATACGCCGGAATAGGGGATGAAGACCTGCCCGCTCCACTCGCCGCGCGCCGGCCCGACGCCGGCCCAATCATCCCATCTGCCCGCCAGCGTGTCGACCCGCTCCTCTTTGAGGAGCGCGCCGTCCGCCCCGTACAGCCTCAGCCAGACGCCCTGCATGGCGTTGACCTCGTCCTTCGATACCTGGTAGACGAACAGCATGGGGGCGCCGGAGGGGTCGTTGTACCAGCGTATCTGTCCATTGGGATACCAGACCGCAAACAGCTCCGGCGGAGGGCAGAATTCCGGCTCCATCACGTACAGCACATCGCGGTCCACCAGGCCGCGCACCGGCAGGTCATCCAGCGGTTGGAAGGAGCGGTGGTAAGGCGCGTCGGGGGCCAGGAAGCGCACCGTAGGATGGCCGACGTAAATGGAGTAGAAGATATACTCGTCCTGATGGGCCGCCACCATGCGGGCGGTGAAGGCCTCGCGGGCGTTATAGCTGTGGAAGACATCCGGGTGGCGCGGCTGGCGCACGAAATAGATGTCGAAGTTCAGGTAGGCGCTGTAGGCCAGGCCGGCGACGACCCCTACGGCCAGCAGGGCGCCGGCCGCCCGCTCCAGCGCCGGCCGGTTCAGTCGCCGCAGAGGCCTGAGGAGCACATCGGCGGCCGCCGGCACCGCCAGCGCCGTCATCAGGAAGACGGCCGGGATCGTGCCAATGGAGCGCAGGGACTGCGGCGCCTCAAAGTCCAGCGAGAGAATGCCGCCGCACAGCATAATGCCGAACCAGCCGGCGATGAGCAGTTGGCGTGGGCGGTGCAGGCGGGCCAACACGTAGGCCGCGCCCAGCGGGAGCAGGGCGCCGGTGACGGCGTCCAGCATCGGCTCGCCGGGCAGGTTATGCCGGCCGTTGCGGTCCCCCTGATAGTTGAACATCAGGAGATGCTTGCGGATGTTCGACTGCAGGGCCTCGATCGCCTGTTCGCGCGTCTTGCCCGTAAAGAGCGAGGTTTGCTTCGTGCGGGCGAAGAACTCGTCGCGGTGCACCCAGGCGTACTGTCCGATAGGGGCAAAGGCGATGAGGCTGGCCAGGACATATATCAAGACACCCTGCCAGCCGCGCCGCAGGAACCCCCGTTCCAGCAGGGCTTTGGCCGCCAGGAAAAGGACGATGACGAAGGGGAAGAGGCGAAACGGCGCGTAGAAGCACAGGCCTAACCCCAGCATCAGCCCGCCGGCGGCCAGGCGCCGGCGCGAGCCAGTACGCAGGCCCTTCAACAGCCAGTAGGCCGCCAGCACGGCGAAGAAGGGCGTGGTGATGCCGTGCATGCCCAGCCGGCTGAAGTTGATGCACCAGTGGGAGACCGCCACCATGGCGGCGGCCAGCAACCCCACCCAGCGCCCACCGATCTCCCGCCCCAACAGCCACATCCCAAGGATGGTGGCCGTGCCGAAGAATGCGGTGACCATCCGCAGGGCGCCGGCGTTCACGCCGAAGAGCCGGAAGGACAGCGCGATCAGGTACAGGAAGTGGGCCGGCAAATTGGTGGACGCCACGTACAGCGGGCGGAAGTCCGGGCGGGTCAGGATTTCCCTGGCCCACACGGCGTTATCCGACTCGTCGAACCACACCCCATACGGGAGGCCCTCCACGCCGTAAAAGCGCAGGACCCCGCCGGCCGCCACCAGGACAAAGAGCAGAAACAGCTCCCAGCGCATTTCCCGCGCCTGGCCGGCCCAGCGCCGCACGCTCTCGCGGTTCGGCAGGCCCTCCATGACCAGGAAGGCCAGCAGGAACAGGGCCATGCTGGCCAGATAGAGCGCCCAGCCGGCGTTGTCCGGGGCATGCGTGCCGAAGCGCCATAGCGCCAGGACGGTGCAGAGGATGGAAAGGCCCAGCAGGACCAGGCCGGCCAGGCGCCGCGCCGGCGGGACCGGTGCCAGCGGCGCTGTCGCCGGCTCTACGGCCGGCAGGCGCCGCACCGCCCAGGCGAAGAGGATCATGGCCGCGCCCATGAGCAAGACGGCGCGCGCCATCTGGCCGGCGGCGAAGAGGTGCTGGCCCCAGCCGGCCAAAGCCAGCGCGCCGGCGGCGATGACCCAATCTATCCACTCCACCACAGCCGCCAACGGCTTTCCGGACATCCCTCCATGCTCGTGAGTCAGCGGCGCTTCTCCTTAAACCCTACTGGCGCGGCAGGACCGGGAACTTCATCACCCGGTGGTTGCCGGCGTCCGCCACGTAGATAAAGCCGGTCGGGTCAGCCGCCAGGCCGGTGGGCAGGTTGAACGACTTGGCGTCCGCCCCGAAGGTGCCGAAGCTGGCGATGAACTTGCCCTCCAGGTCATACACCAGGATGCGGTAGCCCTCCGGGTCGCTGATGTACAGCAGGTCATCGGGGCCTACCGTCAGGTACGGCTTGTTCAGCACCGATTCCCCCTCCCAACTGTAGATGTCCCAGGCCTTCAGGAACCGGAACTGGGGGTCGAACTTCTGCACGCGGCGGTTCCAGGTATCCGCCACATAGATATTCCCCTGGCGGTCAATGGCGATGCCCACCGGTTCGTTGAACAGGCCGGGGTCCGCCCCGAAACCGCCCCACTGGCCCAGGAACTCGCCGTCGGGGGAGAACTTCTGCACGCGCTTGTTGCCGGTGTCGGTGATGTACAGGTTGCCCTCGGGGTCAATGGCGATGGCGCGCGGCCCCCAGAAGACCGCCGGCGTCCCCAGGGTCCCGTCGGTCGTCCCGAAGAAGCCCCAGCTCTTGACCGGCTCGCCGGTGGAAGTGAACTTCTCGATGCGGTGGTTCCAGGTATCCGCCACATAGACCATGCCGTCCTTCCCCACGGCGATGCCCCACGGCTCCTGGAACTGGCCAAGCTCCGCGCCCTGGCTCCCCCACATGCGCACGAACTGCCCCTTGGCGTCAAAGACCTGCACGCGGTGGTTGTCGGTATCGAGCACGTAGATGGAGCCGTCCGGCCCCACCGCCACATTGCGCGGGTTGGTGAACTGGCCCTCGCCGGCGCCCGGGCCGGTGCCGATAATGGCCACGCTGTAGACTTCCCGCATCCCTTCCAGGTAGATGTCGGCCGGCATCTTCACCACCTCGGGCGGCTTGGCGCCGAAATCCCACACCTGGTCGGCGATATCGCGCCGCACGAAGACGGCGAACTCATGCCGCAGGGGCCATTCCGCCGGGTCGTAATCGAACTTGCGGTAGAACCAGGCGTTCCAGAGCTTCTTGCGCACCTCGGGTTTGGCCAGTTGGGCCAGCAGGTTCTGCCGCGGCCACTCCTTGTAATCCTCCAGCGGCCACCAGATGAGCTTATAGGTGAAGCGGTAGTAGCGGTTGCCCAGGAAGGGCTTGACCTTGTCCCAATTCTTACTGCCGGCGATGACCACCGGCAGGTCCATCACATCCTTGTTCGGCTGGTCGCCGTAATACACCGCATTGGGGAACTTGCGGAAGTACCATTCCAACGGCCAGGTCGAATCGTCGTCATACGAGAAGCGGATGGACATATCGCCGTAGAGCCGGCGCGACAGCTTCTCCAGATCGCCCACCACGATCTTGATGTCGGGCGTGGCATGGGCATAGACCAGGTGCTCGGTGGCGTAGTCATAGTTGATATAGTTGGCCATCCACATGGCGCGGATGGTGAAGAGGGAGAGCAGGATGAAGAGCGCGCCGAACAGCGTCTGCAGGCCGGCGCGCGCCCCCATGCGCTGGAAGTACCAGACCACGAGGGCCACCAGGCCGGCGCCGACGACCAGCGCCGCCAGCCATCCCAGCGTCTCGCTGAGATGCGCGATATCGCGGCCCTGGAACGGCCGCAGGCTCAGCAGTTTCGCGGCGGCGAATACCAGCAGGATGGAAGAGAGGGCGAGGATCGGCCCCCCTTCGGACCACAGCTTGCGCAGGTCCGCGGAGCGGAAGACGCGCTCCACCAGCCAGCCGGCCAGGATAATGAGCGGCAGGGCCAGGTGTACCATCAGCCAGGGCATTTTCTCGCCGGCGTAGCTGTAGGCGAAGATGGTGGCCAGCGCCCAGTATATGGCGAAGGGCATGAACAGCCCGCGCGCCCGCACCACCTGCGCATCGGCGCCGGCTTCCACGTCCGGCCGCGGCAGGAAAACGATGTAGACCACGATGGCCGCCAGCCCCAGCAGGAGAGGCAGGAACTCATAAATGGGGAGCACGACGCCGTAGTAATACCAGGGCTGGGCGCCGCGCTGGACGCCCTGCTGTTCCAGCCAGTAGCCCAGGGAGCCCATGATGCCGGTGGCGAAGCCCTTGCCGTTGGTGAAGAAGGTGGTGTACAGCAAGGTGAAGATGGCGTAGAAGACGCCGGCGGCAATGGGCCACTCCCGCTTCCTCCACCAGAGGCCCAGCGCCGCGGCGATGCCCTGGATGACCAGGAACACGATGCCCGAGCGCAGGATGCCCTGGGACGAATAGTCGAGCGGGTTAAAGCCCAGGATTTTCACCACAAAGGCCGAGGCCATGGGCAGTGCCAGCGTGCCCACCAGCATCGTCACATCGAACAGCGCCGAATCGGGCGGGAAGCGCCGCGCCTGCAGGATCTCGATCAGGGTCACCACTGCCAGGAAGAGGCCGACGATGAGCACAAAGATGTAGGCCACCTCTTTGGTGCAGAACATGAAGGCCATCGCGGCCGCCATGCCGTACAGGTATCTGGCCTGCCGGCGCTCCAGATAGGCGAACATCAGGATGATGAAGATAACATTATAGACCAGGATGTAAATGTCGTTGCGGATATAGCGGGCATAATAGGTGATGGACGGGGAGATCAGGAGCATGAACGATGCCGCCAGCGCGCCAATGCGCCCCAGCCAGCGCCGCATGAACCAGGGCAGTGCCACCAGCACCACCCCGAAGAGCGCCGGCACCAACCGGGCGGTGAAATCATTGTCCCCGAAGAGGAAATAGACCAGGGCGTTGGCGTGGAACAGGAACGGCCCGTGCATCATCGGGTCATGCTGATAGCCCTCGCCGTTGTACAGCTTGTAAGAATAGACGGCGTGCAGGCTTTCGTCATGGCTCATGGCGCGCCAGCCCAATCCCCACAGGCGCGTGGCCAGCGCCAGCAGGATCAACAGCAGATAGAGCGTCTTCTCGATGTCCCAGCGGGTCGAACCCAGTATGGGCCGTTCCAGCCAGTGCATCGTTCGGGTCATGGTATCGCGCATGGTGTCATCCCCTCGCAGTCAGGTATGGTGAAAACGCCGGGCCTCAGCGCTGGGCCCAGAAGATGATGGTCTCTGTGGGCGGGGACGCCGGCGGCACGCGGGAAACCAGCCAGCGCGCCAGCGTCCATCCCTCCATGCCGGCCGGCCGCCAGTCACTGTACACGGCCATATCCTGTCCCACGAAGCTCTCCCCCAGCGGCGGCTGAAGGCTCCCCGGCGTAATGACAATGGGGAAGTCGCCGGCGCTCCCGAACCGCCGCACATATTCCACCCGGCGGAAATCCCGCAGGGCCCACCTCAGCCACTCCACCTCGTCCCCCACCAGCAGGATAGGCGCCGAGTACGGGTCACCCCGCACCTGACTGCCGTAGCGCTGGGCCAGCTCGACCATATCGCGCACGCCGGCCTCCGCCCGGGCCGCGGTCAGCAGGTCATGGCGCGAGACATCTGCCAGCAGGGAGGAGAACCAGGCGTTGTGCACCAGCAGGAGGATGCTCCCGCCGGCGGCCAGCAGTGCCAGCCCCCGCAGGGCGCGCCGGCGCTCCCCCCATATCAGGACGACGCCCGTCACCACCAGCAGGATGAGCGGACAGGCGACGACCGCCAGCAGGAGGGAGAGCAGTTGGCCGGTACGGGCATAATGGACGAATCCCAGATAGCCGAATACGCCCAGCACGGCCCCCACCAGCAGGATCAGCCATTCCGCCTCTTTGAGCGCCTCGCGCGCCGTCCATTCCGCCAGCTCGCCCAGGGCTTTGCCGGCCAGCAGGGCCGCCGGCACCGCCAGCAGGGCCAGGTCGGCCGGCCGCCAGCCTCCGGAGACAAGGGACAACAGCAGGCCTCCCACCAGCCACCAGCCGGCGAACACGGAAAGGGCATCGCGCCGGCGGATACCCATGACCAGGCCGGCGATGCCGAACAGCAGGCCGGCAGTCTCATATAAGGCCAGGGACCACAGCACTACCAACGGGCCGTAGCTTTCAGCCCCCCAGGCGAAGCCGCGCCCCCATGCCGGCAGAAGGTCCGCCGCCGCGCCCAGCCCGTCGAAATTGAGCAGTAAGGCGGTGCCCAGCAGGAGGAAGGGCCCGACAAAGAGCAGGCCGGCCTCCCGCCACAGAGCGGGCCGGCCGCGCAGTTCCTCCCAGCGCCGGCCGGCGGAGGCCCAGAACTCCTCCATGCCCAGCCGCCGGCGCGCCCCCCACAGCACGATTGCCCCAGTGATGAAAATCAGGAGCACGCTGTAGAACATGGGGGAGGAGAGCAGGCCGAACGCCAGGGCGACCGCCCCCCAGCGCATCTCCCGCCGGCCCCCGTCCTCGCTCAGCCGGCAGAGGGCGATCAGCAACAGCAGGCCGGCGAACAGGGCCGCCGTGCGGCCGTCCAGAGAGCGGGAGGCGGCGAGCAAAGAGGGGGAGAACGCCAGCAGAAAGCTGGTCATCAGCGCGGCGGAGCGTCCCATCTGCCGGCGCAGGAGTGCCGGCAGGAGCGCCAGGGCGGCGCCGAAGAGCGCCGGCCACAGCCGCGCCGTCGCGTCGCTGGCGCGAAAGAGGGCGAAGCAGACGATGTTGGCGGTCATCAGCAGAGGGCTGTACGGCGCCAGCGCCGGCGACTGCCCATGGGCGATCTGCCACGCCCGCCAGGCCTGCACGGCCTCCGCCGGCGACAGCGGCCAGGCATCCAGCCGCCACAGCCGCACCAGCAGGGCCGCCAGGCCGATCGCCAGGTACAGCACCACCTCCACGGTGAACACCTTCTGCCATTCCGCGGGAATGGGTTCAGCGCGTTCCGGTGCACGTGCTCGTGCGCTCATGCGGTCATTTCCCCCGACGCTGGTAAATTCGCACCCCATCCTGGTCATAGACCAGGTCCATGAACAGGCCGAACTTGTCGATCATGGGCTGGCTGAGCTGGAACTTCTCGCGCTCCAACTGTCCCACATACACATACGTGATGTCGTACTTCTCCAGCAGGGCGTTGACCTGCTCGCGGTCCATACTCCGGTAGATGGCCTCGATATCCGGCTCGCGCCGGCCCGGCTCGTCGTAGCTACCGCGCCACTGCAGTTCGTGTCCGCCCCACCCCAGCAAAGTGGGGATGCCGGTCATGGCGGAGATGCGGCCGTACGGAGTATAGGAACCGCCGTGTGCCTCCAGGATGACCGCCGGCTCCCGCACATGCGCGTTCAGCCACTGGGCCGCGGCGTAATCGGCCGGCCAGTACTGCGCCGCATAGGCGATGCCGTCCAGGGTGGGCTTGCGCTGGAAGCCCTCCGCCCGGTTCGGCGCCGCCAGCACGGGATAGACCATGCCGGCGGTCACCAGCGCGATCAGCCCCACCAGGAAGGCGTTTTGGAACGCCAGCCGGCGGGTGCGGTTCAGCACGTAATAGACACCGTAGGCGCCGGCGATGGCCAGCATGCTCCAGGCCTGGAAATAGAACTTGAAGATGGTGTTCATGCGGGTGCCGAAGGTATCCCGCAGATAGACGTACTCCACCACGAAGGTCAGCCCTAACCCCACCAGCAGGATCAGCAGGGCATACAGCGTCGGCCAATCGGCTTCCTCGCCGGCCTCTTCCAGCCGGCGCCACAGCACCAGCGCCGCCGCCGCCACGAGCAGGGTCAGGCAGAGGGCCAGCCAGCGCCCGGTGATGATGGAGAGCACAGCCAGCAGGAGGGCGAGCGCGCCGATGATGTAGACCGCGCTGCGGGACAGCCGGCCCGTGCGCCAGGCCGCCGGCAGGCCGGCGCCGACAGCCAGCACAAAGGCGATGGCGATAAAGACGAAGGGCCCGAACATCACCAGATAATGGGCGATGCGGGTCTTGGCCCACAGGGAGAACGCCGGCCCGCCGGCCTGTGACTGGAATCCGATATAGAAGGGGATATACAGGATAACGCCGGCGGCCGCCAGCATGATGCCCGTCCCGAGCACCTCTTGGAGCCACTCCCGGTTCAGCGCCCGATGATGTACGTAACTGCGCAGGGCGAAGGCCAGCACCATCAGCACCCCGTACACCGGGAAATCCCATGTGTTCATGAAGGCCATCCCGCCCAGGCAGAGGGCGTACAAGAGCATCAGCGGCCCCCAGCGGCGCAGGCCCTCGTACACCTTCTCGGAGACCAACAGGTTCAGCGCCAGGGCCAGGAGCATCAGCCCAAAGGGCAGGGCCAGCACATGCGGATGGATGTCCCCCAGCATAAAGCTGAAGAAAGGGAACTCGTCGATGATCTCGATGGGGTTCCCGAAGGGGTCATAGTCCTGCAGGACGCGCGAGGCGCGCCACCACCACAGGTAGCGGTTGGGAACGGCCGCGCCGCCCGGCGGCAGGGTCGCCAGGTCGCGGATGTCCAGCCACTTCCAGAAGCCGGCGCCGCCCACCCCCCAGGCGTGGAGCAGTTCGAAAAAGCCCTCCAGATTGCCCATGATGGCCAGCAGGAGGCTCCCGAGCAGGCCGTAGCCGGCGGCCTGCCCGAACGCTTCCCGGCCGGCCCGCCGTTGTGCCAGCGCCACCAAATTGTACGCCAGGCTGAAGGCGCCGGTGATCGTCAGCGCGAACAGGAGCGCAAGCCCCAGGTTGAAGGCGATGTTGGACGGCAGGCCGGAGAGCCGGATGAGCATGGAGAGGATGAGATAGCCGAAGTAGTAATAGCTGATGGCAAAGCCGGAGAGCCAGGGGTCCGCCGGCGGGAGCCGGGGACTGCGCAGGATGGCATTGATAAAGGCATATTCCATGAACTTCTCGCCGCCGGCGGTGGCGATGTCCGGGCTGTAGGCGCGGTAGAGCGCCCAGCCGGCCAGGCCAGCCAGGAAAAGCCCCTCGACCAGCAGGACCAGCTTCTTCTGCCGGCGCAGGAAGGCCCACAGCGTCTCCTGCCCCGGCTCCAGTGGGGCCAGGCCCAGCTCACGCCGGCCGACATACACCGAGACGACAGCCAGCACCACCAGGGCGAAGAGCACGCCCCCCAGGCTGTTGCGCAGGAACCCCAGACTGCCCAACAGCCAGAAAACGTAGCCGGCTAGCATCAGCCCCAGGGGACGCGCGAAGGCATAGCCGCGCTCCGGCAGACCTTTGAAAACATGGAATGTCAGGGGAAGGGCCAGCAGTCCGACGACCTGGACCGCCAGCCACCAGGCCAGTACGGCTCCCATGTCACCTCCTGCAATCAGCTAATATAGCCGGCAAAGCTTAAAATCTCATGAAAAATATCCATCTCACCCCCATAGACGCAAAAGCGCCCGCACGGTACGGCCTCAATCCCACAACCCGGGGATGGTGCGGCCGGGCACGGCGTAAATCACGGTGCGTGGGTTGCGGTACACCTCCTGCAGGAGGCCCAGGCGGGCCATTTCCTCGAACTTGGCGATGCCGGCCGGCGAGTATACCCCCGGCGCTCGCTCGAGTTGGCCGATGTAAATCAGCGCGATGTCCAGCCGGTCAATCACCGCCTGGGCCTGCGCGATATCGGGCGAGTCGAAGAGCCGGCGCGTCAGCTCCTCGCGCTCGCCGACCATTTCGCCGTAGCGCTGTTCGTTCTGATGCATGCCCACCAGCGTGGGCAGGCCGGTGTATGTCGCCACGCGCAGGCCGCCCTCCCGATAATACCCGATGCCGGCCTCCGCCACCACCGGCGTGCCCCGCACGTGCTCCATCAGCCACCGCAGGGCCTCGTAATCATAGCGCAGGTCAATCTCGTAGGACGGGTCAGGCCAGAAGAATTTCCCCACGGTCATGAACGCCATTCCATCCAAGGTGCCGATGGGCGGGGTCGCGTTGGGGAAGCGGTCCGTCACGCGCTGGGGCACGGCCAGGGGCACAAACAGGAACGAGGCCGCCAGCAGGAAGACTAGGCCGGCCTGCCAGACGCTGGCCCACGCCGGCGACCAGCGCTGTCCCACCTGCTCCCATATGGACGGCAGGGCGGCTCCCAGCGCCGCACCCAGGAGCACCCACGCCTGGATGTAAAACTTGAAGAGGGTGTTCATGCGGTAGTGGTCGCCGCCCTGCAGGAAATCCCGCAGGAAGAACACCTCCACCCCCAGCAGGAGGAGGAAGCCGACGAAGACCAGCAGATTGACGAAGTCCTCCTGCGGGCCGGCCCGCCGGCGGCGGAACAGCAGGCCCCCGCCGATCAGCACCAGGGCCGCCAGCGCACCGGGCCAGTACTTCAGCAGTGCCAGCGCGACGGCCGTCAGCAGGCCGATGCCCAGCGCCAGGCGCTCGGTGTGATAGAGCGGGCCGGCCTCGCGCACCAGCCGGCGGTGTAAGGCCTCCAGCCGCGGCAGAACGGTCCAGTGCTCCATGATCATGCGCACCCAGCGCAGGATCGGCACCCGTTCACCGCGCCGGCGCAGTTCCACCAGGTAATAGCTCAGCGCCAGGAAGAGGAAGCACCCCCAGATGGTCAGCCACTGCCAGCCGTCGGTCCGCCCCCTGGTCAATCCGATGCCGACGCTCATGGCGGCATAATGCCGATAGAAGGGGAGGTACAGTACATAGCACAGCACGGCCAGTCCGCCGGCGAAGACCGCTGTCTTTGCCAGCGCCAGCCGCCAGTGTGCGTCCCGCCCGACCCGCAGAAGATACGCCAGCACCGCCAGGCCGATGTACGTCGGCAGGTCCCAGGTGTTGATGGCGCCCAACGCGCCGATGAGCAGGGGCAGGGCCAGCCAGGAGGCCAGCTCGCCCCAGCCGGGCAGATAGGGGGCAAGCACGGCGACCGCGCGCCGGCCGGCCAGCTCCCCGGGCACCGCCGGCCGGCACAGCATGTTCAGCACGCCGGCCATGGCCGTCAGCGCGAACGCGATGGCGATCATGTGCGGATGCAGGTCCGCGAACAGGAAGCTCCAGAAGGGGAACTCGTTGATGGTGTTCGTGATGACCCGGCTGGGTGCCCAGTAATCGAATGGCGGCAGGCGCGCCCCGCGCGCCAACTGCAGCAATCCCGGGATAAGCCGCACCAACGGCTGGAGGCCGGGGATATTGCTGGTGAAGGTACTGCCGCCCAGACTGCCGACGGCGCGCTGGAGCTGGGCGAAGGCGGCCAGGTTGCCCATCACGGCCACCAGCGCCGCGGAAAGGAGGCCGCCGGCGATGCCCCGGCGCCAGTCGCCCCGGGCGCGCCGCAGGCCGGCGGCCAGGGCGTACCCCACCCCGAAGGCGCCGCAGACCGTCATGGCGAAGAGGGTCGGCACGGCCAGGTTGAACGCCACGGCCGGCGCGATGCCCGTCAGCTTGATGAGCAGGGACACCAGATACAGGCCGTAGTAATAGTAATTAATATACCCGTGGGCGAAATAGGGGTCGTACGGTGGGAACCACGCCGATTTCAGCACCGCGTTCAGGAAGGCAAATTCCATGGGCTTCTCGCCGCCTGTCCAGGGCTGCCACAGGTCCGGGTTGAGGAGCCGGACCAGCACGAACGCGCCGTAGGCGAAGGCGAACAGCCCCTCGATGGTCAGCAGGAGGCGCCACTGCCGGCGCAGATGAGCCAGGAAGGCTTCCCGCCGGCGCCAGGCGATGGAAGCCGACAGGCCGGCCAGCCCCAGCGCAAAGAGCGCGATGATAGGGGTTCGGTTCTGCGTCAGGCGCAGGCTGGCGCCCAGCCAGTTGGCGTATCCGATGCACAGCAGGGCCAGGGGCTTGCTAAAGGCCCAGCCCCTATCCGGCAGGCGGTCGAACACCACGAAAGCCAGCGGCGCGGCGATGAGGCCCAGCAGGACAACCGCCGCCCACCACACCAGGACAGCGATGCCGGCATGCCGGCTGGCCAGCGCGTTCCAGCGGAAGTCATCCACCACCGGCAGTTCGCCCACCGGTCGGTCGAGCAGGAGGGATTTGCGCGCTGTCGGCCGCCCGCCGGCCGGCCCCTTATCCCCCACCCAGCCGGGGATGGCCCCCTCCCATTTCCCGCCCAGCTTCTCCCATATCTCCTCGTCGGAGAGCGTCCGCACCTTTTTGAAGATCAGCGGCTTGGGATGGTCATAGACCGTGAAGCTCTCATCAGCATGGTCATCCACCCAGACCAGCGGCCCCAGGCGCGGGTACGACGTAAACGTTTTGACCAGCTCGAACCCCAGCTCGCCGCGGAAGAGCAGGTCGTAATAGGCGATGGTCATGGGATAGCGTTTGGGCAGGCGCGGGATGGAGCCGTAGAGCCGGTTGCTGGCCAGGATGATGTAATCCGCCTGCTGGAGGGCGGTCTTGATGATCTCGTACTTCGCCGGCGTGTCCTCTTCATAGAGCGGCAGGGTGATGTGCTGATAGCCGTGCGCGCCGCTGTTCATGCCCGGTTCCCGCAGGGGCTTGGGCAGTTCGTCGTCCCAATGCTCCACCGCGATGACCGAGCCGTCGGGGACGTTCTCGTATATCCAGCGCGAGGCCTGTATCCAGGTGTGCGGGCGGGTGTAAATGGTGAAGAACGCCAGGGCATAGGCCGCCGTCCAGGCCAGCGCGATAGCGATGAGCGCCGGCCCCAGCCGGCGCCAGCGCGTGCCGGCCAGCCGCTCCGCCAGGGTCGTCAACAGCGCCGCGCCCAGCAGGCCCAGGAAGGGGGTCAGGATGACCATGTAGCGCATGAACTTGACCATGAAGGCGCCGTTGATGAGGAAATAGGGCACCACCCAGGCCAGCATGATGTACTCGCCGGCGGCGGCCCGCCCCCGCACGGCCCGCCAGACTGCCCAGGCCAGGCCGGCGAAGGCCGCGATGCCCAGCGGCCATCCCATGGCCCAGCGGACCTGCTGTTCGATCTGATACAGATAGGGGATCGTGCCGCGGTACTGCCGCGTGAACGGCCAGTCCACCGCGCCGCGCACCAT
This sequence comes from Anaerolineae bacterium, assembly GCA_028275445.1. Taxonomy (GTDB): domain Bacteria; phylum Chloroflexota; class Anaerolineae; order JACIWP01; family JACIWP01; genus JACIWP01. Next base: position 20,731 of record JAPWUQ010000027.1, read on the forward strand.
GCGCCCCTGTTCGCCGATGTTCTTCAGGAAGTTCTGGTAATCGAGGATGGCGAAGGGGTTGGTGATGGCGAAAACCAGCAGGGCGATGAGCACCGCGCCGGCGGCCCCTCCCACCAGCATCCAGATGCGGCGCGCATCCATCCCGCCCTGCCGGCGCTCCATCTCCAGGCGCACCAGCGGCGCCAGCGCGACGGGCAGGAGCACCGGCGCCGAGCGCACCAGGGAGCCGATGGCCAGGCCGGCGGCCGCGCCGGCGAGGAGAAAATGACGCGCCTTGCCGGTGCGCACGCCCCGCACCGCCAGCCAGACCGCCATCACCACGAAGGTGGCCATGATGGCGTCGAAGGCGGCGAAATGGGAGAGCTGAATGTGCTGGACGGTGAAGGTCTGGAAGGCCGCCGCCAGCAGGCCGGCCCTTTTCCCGAACAGCTCCTTCGCCAGCAGGAAGACCAGCAGGATGGTCAGCGTGTCGAACAGGGCGGAGATGGCGCGGCCCACAAGCTGGATATGGTCGTAATCGGCCCACGTGCCGCCGTCCGCCGGCGACGAGATGTGGGACAGCCCCTGGGCCGCGGCCGCCATTAGGTACAGGGGGAAATGGCCGTAGGTGAACGCGCGCGGTTCCCCGACATCCGAAGAGGAGCTGGGGGGCCAGCGGAAGGGGTTGAGCGTCGTGCGCAGGGGATCGAACAGCACTCGGCTGTCCGCCGGCCAGGAGATGCTGGTGGCCACCCAGGTGATGTGGCGCTCGTCCGGGTGAGCGTGCTGGAACTCGTCCCAGTTGAGCCGGTACAGCCGCAGGCCGGCGCCGATGAGCAGAAGGATGACCAGCGTCAGGCGAATCCAATCGCGCTGATGGGATGAAGACGCTCCGTTCACCTGCACGGCGCTGTTCCTTTTCCGCGAAATGGACAACATCGCCGCGATTATAGCATCGGGATTATGGCGTGGCAAACCGAGGACGCAGGGAGGCGTTGAGAAATCCTTAATGCTTCCGGGCGGAGAGGCTGTCAGGCGGCTGAAATCCAACGTCACGGGAGTCTGCCGGCATCCCGGGCCTGCTCCCGCCAAGCATAAATGGGCACAATTTGCCAAATCTGGCCCAGGGTGCTATAATGGCGTTTGGATTCGGGGCGTAGCGCAGCCAGGGAGCGCACTTGAATGGGGTTCAAGTGGTCGGAGGTTCAAATCCTCTCGCCCCGACCAGCAGGGCCGGCGATGCACTCGCCGGCCCTTTGCATTTCCCCCCGCTCACA
>JAPWUQ010000159.1 GCA_028275445.1 Anaerolineae bacterium
AGGTCCTGCGCCCCAATATCCGCCGCATCGTCGAGGTGGACCTGGACATCCTGTACGACATGGCGCGGCTGGCGGAAGAGCGCACTGCCTTCGGCAGGATGTATGCCTTCACGGAGCTGGCGGACGAATTCGCCGCCACTCTGCGGGCCGAGATGGATTACGTGCGGGAGGCGCGCAACGCGGAGCGCTTCCGGCGCAACTTTGCCGGCCGGCCGGAGGTCTATATCCCGCGGGTGTACTGGGGCTATACCACCCATAATGTGCTCACGCTGGAGCGCATCCGTGGGGTGAAGATTGACGATGTGGAGGGTCTGCGGACGGCCGGCCTGGACCCCCGCACCGTCGCCCTGCACGCGGTAGACCTCATCATGCAGGAGACCTTTGTGGACGGCTTTTTCCATGCCGACCCCCATCCGGGCAATTTCTTCGTCATGGAAGGCAACGTCATTGGGGCGATGGATTTCGGCATGGTGGGGTATCTGGACAAGCGCACTAAGGAACAGCTCCTGCGCCTCTTTCTGGCGGTCATGTCGCGCGATCCGGACCAGATTGTGGGCGAGCTGGTGCGTATGGACATGGTAGGGGCCAGCGTGGACCACCGCCGGCTGGGGCGCGACCTGGGCCGCTTCCTGGAGCGCTACTGGGGTGCGCCGCTGAAGGACCTGCGCCTGCGCGACCTGTTCGAGGATTTCCTGCCCATCGCCTTCCGCCACCGCCTGCGCCTGCCCTCCAACCTGTGGCTGTTGGCCAAGACCCTGGTGATGATGGAAGGCACCGGGATGCTGCTGTATCCGGAGCTGGATGTCTTTGAGATCGCGCGGCCGTACGCGGAGCAGGCCTTGCGAGAGATGAATGCGCCGGCGGCCTGGGTGGGCCGGCTGGGAACGACACTGCGCGATTGGGGGGAGCTGTGGCAGGAGCTTCCGCAGTATCTGCCGCGACTGCTGGACCAACTGCAGAAAGGGGAGTTCACCCTCTCGCATATTCAGCGGGACCAGGAGCGCGCCCTGGCGCGCTGGGACCGCATGGTGAACCGATTGAGCGTTGCCCTGATTATATCCGCGCTCATCGTGGGCATCGGGTTGATCTTCCCCACCGCGGCGGCCCGCTGGCCGGCCTGGGTGGGGACCGTCATGGTGGCGCTGGGCTTTTTCCTGGCGGTGGGGGCCAGCCTGTGGCTGTTATGGTCCCTGTGGCGGGCCGGCCGGCGCTGAAAAACAGCCCCCATGGCCGGGTCCCGACCATGGGGTCGAAGAAGCCTGCTCGCTGAACGGTTATTTGGCGCCGTCTTTCAACCAGGCGATAATCTCCTCCTTGCGGGGCAGCCGGCCGTAGGAGTAGACCTTTTCATTGATGACCAGCCCGGGTGTGCTGGCGATGGGATACTGCATGATCTGGTCAATGTCCTGCACCTTGATGATCTCCGCCTGAACGCCGGCTTCCGCCACCGCCTGGCGGGCAAGCTCCTCCAGCCTTCTGCATTTCGGGCATCCGATACCCAATATTTTGATAGTCAACATCGTTGGCATTCCTCCGAATTGTATTTTAGGGATGGGCTGGCTCGTCTTCCAGCTCGACATCCTCAATATGCACATTGACCTCTTTGACGACGAGGCCGGCCAGGTCCTCAATGGCGCGCGCGATGGCGGTTTGCAAGGCCTTGCCAAGCTGGAGCATCTGCACGTCCGGGCGCACCACTACATGCACATCAATGACCAGTTGATCGTTGTCTATCCGTACCGCGATGCCCTCTTTCGCCGTCTGGATCCCCAGCAGTTTCCCGATGTTCTCGGGCCATTTGCCGTAAAGGCGGGTGACGCCCTCGGTCTCCAGCACGGCCTGCTCCACGATGGTGAGCAGTACCTCCGGCGCCAGCGTTACTTTGCCCAGCTTTTTCTCCGCTTCCATGGAATATTCCTCCTGAATAAACGCCTTACAGCGCCAGCCCGCCGTCCACAGCCAGCACCTGGCCGGTGATGAAGCCGGCCTCCTCCGAGGCCAGGAAGACCACGGCGGCGGCGATCTCCTCCGGCTTGCCCATGCGGCCCAACAAGGTGTATTCGATGGCCTTGGCCTTCAGCTCCGCCGGCAGGCCGGCGGTCAGGTCGGTCTCGACAAAGCCGGGAGCCACGGCGTTCACGGTGATATTGCGCGAGGCCAGCTCGCGCGCCACCGCCTTGGTCAGCCCGTGGATGCCGGCCTTGGCCGCCGAGTAGTTGGCCTGGCCGGCGTTCCCCGCCAGGCCGGAGACCGAGGAAATGCTGATGATGCGGCCGTAGCGCTGGCGCATCATCGGCCTGGCGGCGGCCTTCATGGCGTGGAACGCACCCTTGAGGTTGGTGTTCAGCACGGCATCCCATTCCTCTTCGGACATGCGCACCAGCAGGTTGTCCCGGGCGATGCCGGCGTTGTTGACCAGGATGTCGAGCCGGCCGAAGGCCTCCAGCGCGGCATCAATGAGGCGCTGGGCGTCCTCCATACGGCTGACATCCGCCTGGACAGCGATGGCCTCGCCGCCGGCGGCGCGGATTTCATCGACGACTTCCTGGGCGGCGCCGGCGTTGGAGACATAGTTGACGACCACCTTGGCGCCCTGGGCGGCCAGGGCCTTGGCGATGGCGCGGCCGATGCCGCGCGAACTGCCGGTGACCACCGCTACTCTGCCGTGCAGGTCAAACATGTTGGGCCGTCCTCCGTTCCAAGCACTGCCTGCTATTATACAGGGGTTTCGTGCGATGACAAGGCCAGGAGGCGCGCTGCACCGTCCGGGCTGTCTATGCTCCAGGCCTCGGCTTGCGGCGCGATGCGGGCGACCAGGCCGCTGAGCACACTGCCGGGCCCTGTTTCCACGAACCGGCTCACGCCGGCCTCCAGCATGTAGCCCACGGAATCGGTCCAGCGCACCGGGCGGATAAGCTGATGGATCATGTCGGAGCGGATTTCCTCGGGGTCCTCCAGCGGTCGGGCGGTGACGTTGGAGATGATCGGGATGGCCGGCGGGCGGATGGGCACCGCCTCGGCCGCCAAGCGGAATTGCTCCGCCGCTCTCTCCATCAGGGGGGAGTGGAAGGCGCCGCTGACCGCCAGCGGCACCACGCGGCGGGCGCCGGCGGCTTTCGCCAGCTCCATGGCCCGCTCCAGGGCCGGGCGTGCGCCGGAGATGACGAGCTGGTCCGGAGCATTATCGTTGGCGATGCCGACATGGGCGCCGGTTTCGGCGGCGGCCTGTTGGCAGACCCGCTCCAGCTCAGTGCGGGGCAGGCGGATGATCGCGGCCATGCCGCCGGCTTGTTCCGCGGCGGCGTTATGCATCGCCTCGGCGCGGGCCTGCACCAGCCGCAGGGCATCCTCAAAGATCAGTGCGCCGGCGGCCACCAGAGCGCTGAAATGGCCCAGGCTGTGGCCGGCCAGAAAGGCCGGCGAAGGCGCATGGAGCGAGCACATCCATTCCCAGAAGGCCAGGCTGGTGACCAGGATAGCCGGCTGGGCATGGCGGGTTTCGGTGAGCGTTTCCTCCGGCCCCTCGAAGCATAGCTGGGCCAGGGGCATCCCCAGCACGGATTCGGCGTGTTGGAAGAGGGAGCGCGCCGGCGGGAAGGAGTCATACAGGGCGCGCCCCATCCCCACGCGCTGGGAACCCTGACCGGGGAACAGATATGCCAGGGCGCTCATGGTTACGAATCCTGGCTGTCCCGGATCAGGTTGACGCAGTAACGGAGGACCTGTTCCGCCTCCGCGATGATGTCCTCGATGATCTGGCGGGCCGGCTTGATATCATTGACCAGGCCGGCGCTCTGGCCGGCCATGAAGGTGCCGTTTTCCCAGTCCCCCTCGCGGGCGGCCCGCCGCAGGGCACCCGTGCCAAAGGCGATGATCTCCGCCTCGCTGGCGCCTTTCTGTTCGAGCTCCACGAACTTGCGGGAGAGGGGGTTGCGCAGGGAGCGGACGGGATGGCCCAGCGCGGCGCCGGAGACCATGGTACTGCGGTCGCCGGCCTCGATAATGCGGCGTTTATATTCCGGGTGAACGGTGCATTCCTCGGCGCAGATGAAGCGGGTCCCCATCTGCACGCCGACCGCGCCCAGCGCCAGGGCGGCGGCCAGCCCCCGTCCGTCAGCGATGCCGCCGGCGGCGATGACCGGGATATCCACCGCGCTGACGACCTGCGGCACCAAAGGCAGGGTCGCCACGTCGCCGATGTGGCCGCCGGATTCCATGCCCTCGGCGATAATGGCGTCGGCGCCGGCCTTTTCCAGCCGGCGGGCCAGGGCCACGGATGCCACTACGGGGATGACGATGATGCCGGCCTCTTTCAGGCGCTTGATGGCCGGCCCGGGGTTGCCGGCGCCAGTCGTCACGACCGGCACGCGCTCCTCAATGCAGACGTCAATGACGGCGTCGGCATATTCGGAGAAAAGCGGGATATTGACACCGAAGGGTTTGTCGGTGAGCCGGCGGAGCTGGCGAATCTGGTCCCGCACATAGTCGGGCGGGGCGTTGCCGCCGCCGAGGATGCCCAATCCGCCGGCCTCCGAGACCGCGGCGCTCAGTTCGGCCGTCGCTACCCAGGCCATGCCCCCCTGGAGGATGGGGTGTCGGATGTTCAGCAGGTCACACAGGCGGGTGTGGATCACGCGTCACTCTCCTGAAAGGATGATATTGCACGGGGAAAGCCCCGGGAATGCTCGCCGGCCAGGAGAGGCCTGCGCCGGCGAGGCACTCCCTGTACATTCGGAGAGTGGCCGGCGCCGCCTCACTTTTCCTTGGCGACCTCCATCACTTCCACGCCCCGGTAATAGCCGCAGTGCGGGCAGATATGGTGCGGAAGCCGCAGTTTGTGGCAGTTCGGGCATGGAACCAGATTGACCTTCTTCAATGCCTGATGACTGCGGCGGTTGCCGCGGCGAACGGTAGAGACCTTACGTTTCGGCAGTGCTCCCATGTTTATAACCCCTTTTTCGCAAAGATGTTGCGCTCGGAATCCTGCATTACTCTTCGGACAGCGTCTTTTTCAGCCGGGCCAGCGCTTCCCAACGGGGATCGACGGGCTTTTCCTCGCACCGGCACGGCTCCGTGTTCAGGTCTGCGCCGCAGTCCGGGCAGATGCCGCGGCAGTCCGGCCGGCAAAGCGGGTGCAGGGGCAGGGCCAGTAACAGTTCCTGCCGCACCACCTCGTGCAGGTCGAGGATGTGCTTCTCGTCAATCATGACCTCCGGTGTGACATCCTCGTCATGCGACCAGTCAATGAACAGGCCGGTCTTCAGGTCAATGCTGGGGAAGTACTCCTCCTCCAGCGTGATCTCCAGCGGGACATCCACGTCGGCCAGACAGCGCACGCACTGCATGCGGACCGTCTGCGTCAGCACGGCGGTGACCAGGATACCGCGCTGGGTGCGCATCAGTGTGACGCGATCGCTGTGGATCGGGCCGATCAGCACCAGGTCCGGGTCCTCGATGCCGCTGGGCTCGTCCAGGACGTAGTGGCGGACGGACCCGATCGGTTCCTGTAGCAGTTTTGCGACATTGTATAACATTGTTACCTCTTTGCCGGCGCGAGCATCTATAAAGAGGCCGGCAAGGAAATTATTATAGGATAGGAAGGGAAAAGTGTCAAAGTCTCGAACCACTGGCGCCAGCGGAGCGTCCTTGTAATGCCCCATCGGGCGGTTGAGGCCATGGCAATAGCTACGAAGCCGGCCTACGCCGGCTTCCCAGGCATCGCCGCAGTCTCCCACCCCAGGCCGATAGCGGATGGCTCTCTTTTCCAAACGTTCCCCGCATCCTCCCTTGACGTGCCTCGTCATATGTGTTAGCATGGGGCCGGCAGTTCGAAGCACTGCGTATTCGTCGGCTGTTTCCAAAAAGGTCGAAAGGAGACCATCACCATGAGTGGGCCGGCAAAACTGTACGTGGATTACCTGACCAAGGAGGGCTACCGCCCTAGCGTTGACTCCGACGGCGATGTGGTGTTCATGCACGAGGGAGGAACGTATTACATCGACATTGACACCAACGATCCCCAGTATTTCCGGCTGGTGTTCCCCAACTTCTGGGAGATCGAGAGTGCCGATGAGCTGGCGCGCGTCATGGTCGCCGCCAATTACGCCACCATGCGCACGAAAGCGGCCAAGATTTACGTTCGCAGTGATGGGCAGAACACCGTGGCGAGCATCGAAATGTTCTTCGCCAAACCTGAGC